>CAJCBN010000125.1 GCA_903960645.1 uncultured Actinomycetes bacterium
ATGATCAGCAGACGGGCGCGCAGGCTACGCAGCAGAAGCATCGTCCCCGACCTTGTACCCGACGCCCCAGACGGTGACGACCGGGCAGGCGTCGCCGAGCTTGCGGCGCAGCTGGCGCACGTGCACGTCGACGGTGCGGGTGTCCCCCGCGAAGGTGTATCCCCAGACGCGCTCGAGCAGCTGGTCGCGCGTCAGCACGTGCCCGCGCTCCTCAAGCAGCGTCCACAGGAGGTCGAACTCCTTCGGCGCGAGCTGGACCTCCTCACCGGCCACCTTGACCTCATGGCGCCCGCGGTCAATCGTGACGCTGCCGTGGCTGAGCGTGCCGCCGATCGGCTGAGCCGTCGCCGGGGCGCGCCGCAGGATCGCCTTGACGCGCGCCACGAGCTCACGAGCGTTGAAGGGCTTGGTGACGTAGTCGTCCGCGCCGACCTCAAGCCCGACGATCTTGTCGATGTCGTCATCGCGGGCCGTCAGCATGATGATCGGCACCTGCGACGTGGCGCGGATGCGGCGACAGACCTCAAGCCCATCGATGCCGGGCAGGTTGAGGTCGAGCAGCACCAGGTTCGGCGGGTCCTGCTCCATCGCGCGCATGGCGTCCTCACCGCTGAGGACATGCGTCACCGTGAAGCCGTCGCGTTCGAGGTACGTCTTCGTCGGCGTGGCGATATTGACCTCGTCCTCGACGATCAGAATGCGGTCGGCCATGGTGGCTCCCTACGGCTTCAGCTCGACGAGCACGGGCAGATCGGCACGATCGTAGGCAACGTCCTCGGCGCCGTCGGCGCTGAACTCCCCGGTACCGTGGACGCGTACCTGTCCGCAGCCGTTGATGAAGATGTCACGGATCTCGCTGGCACGCCGCAGGGTGACCGTGTACGCCCCGGCCTGCTGGTGCATCAGCTTGACCGGCTTGAGGACGGTCCACGTGACGTTCAGCCGGGTGCGCTTGAGGGTGACGCAATTGTGCAGGACCGCGCCGTCGAGACAGGCGATCCCCTTCAGCGTCCGCGGGCCGACGATCTGCGTCTTCGGGCCGATATACCCGATCAGGAGCGACGACTCGCCCCCGGCGGCGGAGCGGTAGGTGAGGTCGCCGGCGACGGTCGCAGCCTCGAACGACTTGGCGGCCGCCGTGGGCACGGCGATCAGCAGCATTGCGAGGGCGAGGGTGAGACGACGCACCTACGCATTATGCGCCTCAAAACGCGGCTCCGGCGGCGACAGCGTCAGCGGGCGTCGTAGGTATGGAAGCCAACGCCGGACTTCCGGCCGAGCCGACCCTCGGCGACCATCTCCGCGAGCAGCGGGTGCGGCGCGTAGTGGTCGTCGCCGAGCCCCTCGGCGATTGCCTGCGCGGCGTGCATCTGCACGTCGACGCCGATCAGGTCGATCAACGCGAGCGGTCCCATCGGCCAGCCGGCGCCGGCCTTCAGCGCACGGTCGAGATCAACCGGGTCGGCGCCCGTCTCGGCGAGCGTGCGGACCGCGTCGTTGAGCATTGGTACCAGCACGCGGTTGACGAGGAAGCCCGGGGTATCGGGACACGGCACGGCCTCCTTGTCGAGGCCCTCGGCGAATTCGATTGCGTCGGCGTAGACCTGGGGATCGACGAGCTGGGTGCGGACGACCTCGACGAGCTTCATGACGGGTGCCGGGTTGAAGAAGTGCAGGCCGACGACGCGGTCGGGGCGGCCGCTGGCCTCGGCGATGCCGGTCACGGAGATGGCGGAGGTGTTGGTGGCGAGGATCGCGTCCGGCTGCATCAGCTCGCCGAGCTCGTGGAAGAGCGCGTGCTTGACGTCGGGCAATTCGGCGACGGCCTCGATCACGAGGTCGGCGTCCTTGAGGCCGGCGAGCGCCTCGGCACCGGTCAACCGCGCCAGCGCGGCGTCGGCGTCGGCCTGCGCCATGGTGCCCTTCTCGACGCGCCGGGCGAAGCCCTTGGCGACCCGGGCCAGCCCGGTCTCGCGTGCGGCAGGAAAGCCGTCGAAGGCGATCACGTCGTGGCCGGCCGCCAGGCAGACCTCGACGATTCCCGCGCCCATCGTCCCGAGTCCGATCACTCCGATCACCTGCGTCATCACGCCTCCGCTGTCGCCGACACCGGCATCGTGCCGCAAACCGCGGGCCGGTGCAGCCGCCTCAACTGAGGCTGTTATCCAAGATGGAACAGGGTCTCACGCCCCCGCCCCGTATACTTCCTGCGTAATGGGAGGCTTTTCCGACCGCGCCCGCCTGTCCGCGCAGGGCCCCGGCCCGTCGGGTGACGTTGTCGTCACCGTGACTGCCACCGAGGTTCGCGACGCCACGGGCAATGCCATTGCGCAGCCCACCGCTGCTCCCACCGAGGCGCGCCGCGCCGTCGGCGCACTGCGCAAGGAGCGCGCCGGGCTCGCGCGGCGCTATCAGGAGGTGCGTGGCGATCTCGGCGGACTGCTGATCGAGATGGCCCGTCGCGACCAGTTCAACTTCCACCTGCTCCGCCTGCGCGCCGCCGAGGCCGTCGCTGTCGAGCAGCGTGCGCAGGAGATCGACGGCCAGCTGACCGTCCACGCCGTGACCGGGCGCGCCTCGCTGCCGCCGGGCACCGTCGCGATGACGGCGAAGACCTGCCCGACCTGCTCCGGCGCGATCCCCGCCGACGCGAACTTCTGCGCCTACTGCGGGACGCCGACGGCATGAGCGAGCAGGACCACCCGACCGTCGATATGCCCGTCGTGAACGCACCCGTCTTCGAGGCACCGCTGCCCGGCGCCGATGTCGCGCGCTGTCCTGCCTGCCTCTCGCCGGTGCGCGGCGATCAGCGCTACTGCCTGGAGTGCGGCGAGCGGCTGCTGGTCGATGAGATCCCGCCGCCGCCGGACGGTGGCTCCGCCTTCTCGAATCGTTCGACGACGCTGCTCGCACTCGTCGCGGTAGTGCTGATCGTGGTCGGCGTAGGGCTTGCCTGGGTCGCGCTGCGCGAGCCGACCGCCGGCGAGGACACGACCGACACCGCGATCACGGCGCCCACGGACACCGTCATGACGGACACCGGGCTGACCGACACGACGTTCACCGACACGGGCATGACCGACACCGGTTTCACCGATACGACGATCACCGATACGGGCATGACCGACACGGGCACCAGCGCGAGCGGCTGGCCGGCCGGGCAGACCGGCTGGGCGGTCATCCTCGCCTCCAAGAGCCAGTCGACGTTCCAGGAGTCGGATGCCCAGCTCGTCGCGGATGAGGCGGCGACTGCGGGCGTGTCGATGACCGGTGTGCTCGACTCGTCGCTGTTCCCGTCGCTCAATCCCGGGTACTGGGCGGTCTTCTCCGGTCCGTACGCCACGCGCGAAGAGGCGGATGCTGCAGCCCTGACGATTCAGGGCCAGGGCTATCCCGACGCCTATCCGCGCGAGGTCCAGCCCTAGCCGCTCAGCGTCCAGGGTACTCCCGCCGCCGGGGCTTTGTGATTATTCGCACGAAACCTTGTGCGAAGAACGTATCACCGCTACACTGCGGCTTACGCGCTTAGCAGGTTCCCCCCGCGGAGCGCCCCGCTTCTACCCCATCCGCTCGTAGCCCCGGCTTCCTGCGGCCTCCAACCACTCCCCTCTGGAGTCCCTATGTACCGCTTCAGCCGCCAGATCTTCATCGAAATCAAGGACGCGGTCGACCCCTCCCCCGACACCATCTCGGCCCCGGAGGCGCGTCGGCGCATCCTCGCCGCCTGCGAGAGCACGATCGAGCGCCTCGCCCGCGATAGCCGCTACTTCCCGAAGCCGGCCCGCAGCCTCTTCCAGGAGATCCGCTACTACTTCCCGATCACCGAGCAGGCCCGTGTCTACTACACGGTCGAGCGCTACATCGGCCTCGCGCAGGACTTCATCCGCGACGAGATCGAGCGCCACGGCGAGGGCGTAGTTGCCCCGTGCCGCGCCACGACCCGCAAGGGCAAGCCGTGCCAGCGCACGCCGCTGCCCGGCCGCGAGTACTGCCCGTCGCACTCGCACCTCGAAGAGGTCGTGCTCAGCGCGTAGACCCGCGCGACGTACCAGAGGTTGGCGAGGGGTCCGGGAGCAATCCCGGGCCCCTCGTCGTTTCCGGCCCGAGGCGGACGTGGCACACCGGGGTTTGTGCTGTCCACCCGCGACGCGCTGTGCCGGCGTTGCTGCCAACCCGGACATCACAAACCTCGGTTTGTCATGTCCTCCCAGCGTCGCCGTTCGCAGAATCATCCAGCGGCAGGTGCAGCTGCTCGCCCTCCACGAGCCGCGACACGCTGACGCCGAGCAGGCGGATCGGCGGCGGTCGGTCGCGCAGCGCGCGCTGCAGCGCCAGCTCGGCAAGGCGCGTGATCTCCGTCACGTCGCCGGTGGGCTGCCGCGCCGACGAGGCGCGCGAGAGGATGCGGAAGTCCGGGTAGCGGAGCTTGACGGTGACGGTGCGTGCGACCAGCCCCTCGGCCAGCATCCGCTCCGTCGCGCCGGCTGCCATCCGCGCGGCGAACGCCGACAGGATCTCCGGATCGGCGATGTCGTGGTCGAAGGTCTCCTCGTTGCCGATCGTCACGGACGGCCCGCTGGCGGCGACCACCGGGCGGGCATCGATGCCGCGGGCGCGCTCGCGCAGGTCCCGCCCGACGGCGCCGGGGAGCACCAGCCGCAGCGTCTCGTCGTCAAGATCGGCCAGCTGGCCGATCCGCTCGAACCCCGCGATCTGCAGGCGCTTGTCGGCCTTCGGGCCGATCCCGGGCAGTGCGCGCAGGGGCAGCGGCGCGAGGAACTCCTCCTCCCGTCCCGCCGCGACGACCACCAGGCCGACGGGCTTGTCCTGGTCCGAGGCGACCTTGGCGACCGTCTTGCCCGTGCCGCAACCGAACGACGCGCCGAGCCCGGTCTCCCTGCGGATGCGCTGCTGCAGCTCGCCGAGAAAGCGGCGCGCCTCGCCCGCAGTCGCTGCGGCCGTGCTCAGATCGAGGTAGCCCTCGTCGATGCCGACCTGCTCAACGAGCGGCACGGCACTGCGCACCAGCGCCCAGAGCCCTTCGGAATGCCGCTTGTACTTCGCCATCTCCGGCCGCACGAAGGTCGCGGTCGGGCAGCGCCGGAAGGCCTCAGCCGAACTCATCGCCGAGCGGATGCCAAAGGCGCGCGCCTCGTAGGAGGCCGTAGCCACCACGCCGCGCCCATGCGGGTCGCCGCCCACGACGAGCGGCACTCCGACCAGCGCCGGCTGCTCCAGCACCTCGACCGCCGCGAAGAACGCGTCGAGGTCGAGATGGGCGACGACGCGGCTCACAAGGACGAGGCTACCACCTCATTTCCCCGCAAATAGCGGATTTTTGGGCTGCCTGCAGGCGGCAGACCCACGCAGCGATCAGCGATCCTGCCTATGCTGCCTTCCCATGGGAGCGAGGAAACCGCAGGGCCTGTCGGGGGTCGACCATTGAGTCATGACGCCGACAAGCTGATCCGCCAGCTCTCGCTGGTCGCGTACATCATGGCCGAGAAGCGGCCGATCACGGCCCGCGACGCCAAGAACGCCGTCGAGGGCTACTACGACATGTCCGATGAGGCCTTCGCCCGTCGCTTCTACGCCGATCGCGCCGAGCTGCTGGCGCTGGGCGTGCCGATCAAGTCGAATCGCGACGAGTTCACCGGCGAGGAGCTCTACACGCTGACGCGTGAGAACTACTTCCTGCCGCCGCTGCACCTGACCGACCGCGAGCTCGCCGCGCTCAACACCAGCCTGTTCCTGCTGGAGGGCCAGTTCGCCTACGCGGCACCGCTGCGGCTCGCCCTGCAGAACCTGGCGCTCGGCCGCCCGGGCGTGCTCGAGCAGTCGCCCGCAATCGGCGTGTCGCTCGACCTCTCCGGTGGCGGTCACTCGCCCGAGATCGCCGCGCGCCTCGCCAAGCTCGAGGGCGCCATCTCGAAGCAGAAGACGATCGTCTTCTCCTACTTCGCGATCAGCACCGGCCAGGAGAAGAGCCGCACGGTCGATCCGTACGGCCTCTACTTCTCCGACTCGAACTGGTACCTCGTCGGCCATGACCACGCCCGCGACGCGATCCGCAACTTCCGCGTCTCGCGCATCCGCGGCGACATGCGCTTCCATACCCGCAAGGAGCGCGACTTCCGCCGCCCCGCCGACTTCGACCCCGCGACGTACCGTGACCGTGCGATCTGGGCGCTCGACGAGCCCGTCGGCGAGGCCAGCCTCTACGTTGCGCCGAGCGCGGCTTGGCTGGTCGACCGCCTCTTCAACAAGCACGGCGAGGTCACCACGCACGAGGACCGCTCCGCCACGTTCGAGACGCAGTACAGCGACGTCAACCGCCTCGTCGAGTGGATCCTCGGCCTCGGCGGCCAGGTGTTGCCGCTCGGTCCGAGCGAGGTCGTCAGCGCCGTCGTCACGGCGCTCGAGAACGTCCGCGACGCACACGCCGGTGACCCCCCGACGATCGCCTCGCCGAAGAAGATCGTGACCGAGCCCGAGGCGCCTGTCGCCCGCCCGTCGAACCCCGTCGCCCCGGAGCGCTTCGCGGTGCTCCAGGCCCTCCTCGCGGATCTCCTCGAGACCTGCGGCACGGACCAGAGCGGCTCGATCGCGGCCTCGGTGCTGCAGGATCGGTACAAGATCGACGACGCGGAGATGATCGAGCAGATCAACCTGCTCAACCTCGTCAACTTCGGTGGCGGCTGCTACGCCGTCTACGCCGAGCTCGACGACGAGGGCATGATCAACGTCCAGAAGGAGCTGTACGGCGAGGACTTCCGCCGCCCGGCACGCCTCTCGCCGCTTGAGGCCAAGGCGATCCTGATGGCGCTCGACCTCGTCGGCCCCCAGATCGCGGGCGCGACCAACTCCACACTGGCGAGCGTGCGCGAGAAGGTCGAGATCGCCTGCGGCGGCGGTGTCCCCGGCGGCCAGCCGTCGACCACGGTCGACGTCGGCGTGCCCGAGGACGTCATCGGCGAGATCTCCCGGGCGATTGAGCACCATCGTCTGGCGCGCATCACCTATCTGTCGCGCACCTCCAACGAGGTCGCCGAGCGCGTCATCGAGCCGTACAAGCTCCGCGGCGTCAACTCGGACTGGTACGTCGAGGCCTGGGATGTCGGCGCCGAGGGCGAGCGCACGTTCCGCATCGACCGCATCCAGACTGCCGAGCGCCTCAAGGAGTCGTTCACGCCGCGCGAGGGTCTCACCAACCTCGCCGAGCAGCGCAGCCTCGGCGGCACGAAGGGCTCCGTCAGCGTCTGGTTCTCCCCCGCCATCGCCCTGCGCGAGTCGGAGAAGCGCACCGGCGCCTCCCAGCTGCGCGACGGTGCACTGCTCGACACGATCACGTTCGATTCCGAGCGCTGGCTCGAGGACGAGGTCATCAAGTACCGCGGCGACGCCGTGCTGGTCGAGCCGGCCGCCCTGCGCGCCCGCGTCGCCCGCCGCGCGACGCAGATCCTCAAGGAGGTCAAGGGCGCCAAGCGCCTGGCCTCCAAGAGTCGTCGGTAACTCGCCACGCTCCGACGGGTGGAAATCCGTCATCACCGCGAGTAGCATTTTTGTATGGCAGATTCCTCGGCGGGCTTCCTCCGAAAGCGTCTCACCTACGCGAACGTGATCGCCACGCTCGCGCTCTTTCTCGCGCTTG
Source organism: uncultured Actinomycetes bacterium (assembly GCA_903960645.1). GTDB lineage: Bacteria > Actinomycetota > Thermoleophilia > Gaiellales > F1-60-MAGs149 > F1-60-MAGs149. The sequence goes on from CAJCBN010000125.1 coordinate 7,652, forward strand.
GCGGGACCTCCTACGCCGTGACAGCGCTGCCGAAGAACAGTGTCGGCACGCCGCAGCTCAAGAAGAACGCCGTCACGGGCGAAAAAGTGAAGGCGGGCTCGCTCGACTCCAGCGACTTCAAGACGGGCACGTTGCTGAAGGGTGACACCGGAGCGGCGGGACCGGCCGGCGCGACGGGAGCGCAGGGGGAGCGTGGCCCTCAGGGCGCAGCGGCCGCGCTTGAGGCAGAGTGGACAGGAAACACCGATGCAACGCCCCTCGACCAGGCGATTACATCGAGTCTGGTCATCGGCGCGTTCCAGGTTGCCACCAGTGGGCGGGTGTTCGTGTACGCCACGGCAGCAGTCGATGGCATCTGTAGCGCCGGTCAACCCAAGGCGGCGCTCTACTATCACGCCCAGGGAGTCGCCACATGGACGCCGGTGACGAAGTCGGCGCTGCCGTTCTCGGGCACGGCTGCGACGGCCACGCCGATCACGCTGATGGGCCTGATCAACACGAACCTCGCCGTCGGGAATTACGCGTTCGACATGCGGGTCGGCTGTACCAGCGGAGGAAATTGGGTGTTGCAGGACCTCACGGGCGGCAGCTACGGCAGCCTCAACATCGGGCCGATCTGAGGCGCACCGTGGTGAAGAGGATCACGTCGCGCCTCACGTACGCCAACGTCATAGCCACGCTTGCGCTCTTCCTCGCGCTCGGCGGAACCTCGTACGCCGTGACGGCGCTGCCGAAGAACAGCGTCGGGACACAGCAGCTCAAGAAGAATGCTGTCACCGGCGTGAAGGTGAAGGACGGCTCGCTGTCGAGTGCTGACTTCGTGGCGGGGACGCTGCTCAAGGGCGATACCGGTGCGACGGGTGCGGCCGGGGCGACGGGCGCGACCGGGCCGCAGGGCGAGACCGGCGTCGCGGGGCCGGCCGGCGCGCAGTACTCGTCCGTGGACGGCGATTCCCAGACCAACCCCATCCTGTCCAATGCCGTTTCGGTGGCCTCCGGGACGATCTACCTGGACCAGGCGGGCAAGTACGCGATGTTCGCCCGCTTCGACACCACGTTGACAGCCAACATGTGCGCCGGCGCGGCTACCCCGGTCCTCTTCTTACAGGTGGACGGCACGGTCCTCGCCAAGAGCGGGCGCACGTTCGCAGACGGCGGCTCTCAATGGGATGGGTTCGTCCTGTTCGGCAAGATGAACGTCGCGCAGACGGTCGGCAATCACACGGCCCGCGTGATGGCCGGCTGCACCGACAACTCGGCTCCTAGCTCGACGCCGACGCACTACAACGTCGCGTTCCTCACGATCACCGCCCAGTGAGCGCCCGCCGGGCGGCTCGCGTCAGGATCGGATCCTCCTTTTCCGCGAACGGCTGCGCCAGCTCGCGGTACTGCTCCGGCCCGTTCCCCAGCGCGAGCAGCGCGTTGCGCTTGAGGTAGCGCCCGTCGAGGTCAGGGACGTAGAGGCGGCGGTAGCGGTCGAGCAGGTCCTCCTCGGAGGCTTCAAGCCATGCGTCGAGGCGCACCCAGCCGTCGGCTGAGGGCGTGCGGTCCGCGCGGCGCTCGTTTGGGCCGTGGTTGTACGGGCAGACGTCCTGGCAGATGTCACAGCCGTAGACCTGGTCATCCATGGCCTCGGCCACGTCGTCCGGCACCGCGCGGCGGCTCTGCGTCCAGTACGAGATGCACTGCTCGGCGTTGAGGACGTACTCCTCGTCGAGCGCGCCGGTCGGGCAGGCGTCGATGCAGAGCGTGCAGGAGCCGCAGCCCTGCCGTACGGGCTCGGGCAGCTCGTAGTCGAGTGGCGCGTCGGTGATCAGCGTGCCGATCGAGACGAATGAGCCAAGACCGGGCGCGATCGCCATCGTGTTCTTGCCGCCGAAGGTCAGCCCCGCGCGGCGCGCACCCTCGCGATCGACGTGGTGGTTGGCGTCGACGTGCACGACGCTGCGGAACCCCTCCGCCTTGAGAGCGTCGCGTACGCGCCCCAGGGCGTCACGCAGCGTCGTATAGGGATCCGCCCACGCGTAGCGCGGCAGCCTCCCGACGGGCCCCTCCGGCCGCGGCGTGGCCGGCTCCCAGATCGGCAGCACGGCGCTGATCACCGTCTGCGCGTTGCGCACGGCCTTCTCGGGGTGGCACGAGACCTCCGGGCGCGCCGCGGTGAAGCGCATGTCGGCCCAAAGCCCGCGCTCCACGCGATCGCGCAGCGCCGCCTCAACCTCGCTGTACGGCGCAGCCGGCGCGGCGCCGAGCAAGATGTCGTCTTCCCGGACGAGCTCGGCGAGTGCCTTCAGCGAGGGGTTGGACATACCCAGAGCGTATCCAGCGTTCGCTGCGGACACGGCTCCCGGCGCGGCGGGGAGCCGTGTCGCCAGGGGCGATCAGGGCGGCTGCCAAGGGCGATCCAGGGCGGCTCGCTGCGCACCCTGGACAACCTGGGCCCGGGCCCACCTTGTCCAAAAGCCCGTCGTTCCCCGGCGCAGGTTCGTCACCCCCACGCGCACAGCAGCAATCTCCCGGCGCGCCGCCGCGTGCGCCGTGTGCCGATCAACGCGCAGCAAACCAGCATGCGTCGGCGCTGCGTGGCGGTTATCCCCCGCTGCTCACCCGATCATCACGGGTGCCGGCGGCGGTACTGTTCTCCGCATGCCCGCAGCCGAAAACGAGGTCGAAATCTGGACGGACGGGGCGTGCTCCGGCAACCCTGGTCCCGGCGGCTGGGGAGCGGTCCTGGTCTGGGGCGACCATCGGCACGAGATCTACGGCGGCGAACCGGAGACCACGAACAACCGCATGGAGCTGATGGGGCTGATCAAGGGCCTCGAGACGCTAACCCGCCCGTCGAACGTGCTGGTAGTGACCGATTCGGCGTACGTCGAGAAGGCCTTCACCCAGGGCTGGCTGAAGAACTGGCAGAAGAACGGCTGGAAGACGGCGGCCAAGAAGCCGGTCGAGAACCAGGACCTCTGGCAGGCGGCTCTGGCTGCAGCCGAGCCGCACGAGGTGCGTTTCGAGCGCGTCAAGGGGCATGCGGGCATCGAATTGAACGAGCGCGCAGACGAGCTCGCGGTGCTCGGACGCGACGACGCCGCACGGTACTGAACGCTCTTCTCGCGATCTGGGCTATGCTCCCGCAGCATTCCTACAGGGAGATACAGGACTCGTGGCACAGCAGGTTCGACGCAAGCGGAATACGCTTCCCCCCAAGAAGCGCAAGCGCGTCCAGATTACGGACGACCAGATCCGCTACACCAATGTCGAGGGCCTCAAGCGCTTCCTGTCGGATCGCGGCAAGATCCGCTCGCGCCGCATGACGGGCCTGTCCCGTCGCCAGCAGGCGCTCGCCGCGCGTGAGATCAAGCGCGCCCGCGAGATGGGCCTTCTCCCCTTCGTGATGCCGAAGCTCGAGCGTGCTCGTGGCGGCGGCGGTCGCCCCGATCGCCGTGGCGACGATCGCGAAGAGCAGACGATGGCTTCGGTCGAGGCACAGGAGGCTGGCGCCACTCAGGTGCTGACCGCCGTCGCCGACATGCAGGACGAGGTGGCAGTCGAGACTGCCACCGACGAGTCCTGAGCCGTCCCAACCGCTGAGCCGCACCACCCCGCGCGTTCGCCTGCTCGCGACGTTTTTGGACCCGGGTCCAGAAACGTCGCGTTCAGACGCCTACGGTGCCAGGCCGGCTAGAAGCCGAGGGCGAACTTGGCGTCTTCGCTCATCAGCTCGGGCGTCCACGGCGGAGCCCAGACGAGCTCGGCCTTGACGTCCTTGACGCCCGGGATCTCGACGATGGCGCGCTCGATCTCGGCGGCGATGTGCGGACCCGCAGGGCAGCCCATCGACGTCAGCGAGTACGTCATCGCGACGTTGTTCTCCTCATCGACGTTGACCTCGTAGACGAGGCCGATATCGACGATGCCCATCATCAGTTCGGGATCCTCAACCTGGTTGAGGGCCTCAATGACGATGTCCTTGGTTACTGCGCTCATGGCATTCCCTTCGCGTTCTGCGCACAGGTTAGCCGACGGACCGCCTAGGAACCGAGACGGTCCGGCAGCTGCCGGTGCGGCCAGACGCGCAGAAACGCCGCGCGCTCATCGCCGGAGCACAGCGCGGCCTTAATCTCGGCGATCGCGTAGCGGTCCGAACCGCTCAGCTGCTCGGCGAGGGCGGTGGCCCAGGCCAGCTGCCCATCGGCGGGCACGACGGCCTCTACCAGCCCCAACCGCTCCGCCTCCGCCGCCCCCACCCGGGCGCGCGTGGCCAGCAGCCGCAATGCGGTGGCGGGTCCGACGAGCCGCTCGAGCCGTCCCAGACCGCCGAAGCCGGGCATCAACGCGAGCGAGGTATGAACGAAACGCAGCTCGGCCGCCGGGTCGGCGATGCGCCAGTCGGTGGCGAGCGCGAGCTCTGAGCCACCTCCGACCGCGTGGCCGGACAGGCAGGCGAGGACGGGGATAGGCAGCTGGGCGAACAGGTCGCCGAGTCCCGTGCCTCGATCCGTCAACGTCTCCCCACTCTCGTCCAGCGCCTCCCACGCGCGAATCGCGGCCCCGGAGCAGAACACCCCGTCGGCGCCCGTCAGGACGAGCAGGCGCACCGCAGGGTCGGACCCCGCCGACAGCGCGTGCAGTTCGATGAGCTCCAGCGCCTCCGGGCTGAGGGCGTTGCGCGTGGCGGCGTCGTCAAGGGTGATGACGGCGACGGCGCCGTGCTGCTCGTAGCGGACGGGTGGCATGCGCTGAACCCTACGTGGCGGCGTTCGCGTCGTCGTCATCTAGCGCCGCGATCGCCTCTGCGGCCTGCGCGCGGTACTCGGCGACGAGCGCGGCGTAGTCCTCGTCACCGATGTGGTTCGTGGCGCGATCGACCTCAAGCTCCTTGATGGCCTGCAGCGCCAAATCGCGCTCCTCGCGCAGCGCAAGGCGGCGGCGCTGATCGTCGCTGAGGGGGTCGAGCTGGTCCTCAACGGTCAACGGGCGCACGAGTGGCCAGGCGATGAAGATGACGATCACGAGCGCGATCAGCGCGAGGATGGCGGCGGCGAGGGTCACGACTCTCCCGGCAACGACTCTTCGTTGTAGCGCTTGGCAATGCGGCGGCGCTCGCGCGCATCGGGCCAGACACACAGGATGACGCCAGCGGAGAAGATGAAACCGGCGATCCAGAGCAGGCCGACGACGGGCTTGTAGAAGGCCTTGATCTGGACGGCGCCGTCACCACGGATGCCGTCGAGGATGACGAACAGGTCGCCCTGGGTCAGCGTCGTGTTGATGGCGACCTCGTTGGAGGTGGTCTGCTCGCGGATGTAGGAGCGCTTGGCCGGACGGAGGACGCCGAGCTCCTCGCCATCGCTGGTGACGCGCAGCACAGCTGCGCGCTGACGGAAGTTCGGCCCCTGGGTGGACTCGACGCCTTCGAAGGTGAGCGTGTTGCTGCCGACGACGAGTGACTGCCCCTTCTCGAGGACACCCTGGGACTGCGTCTCGTAGGCGCTCGCCCCGACCGCGCCGATCACGAAGACGACGACGCCGAGATGCACGATGTAGCCGCCGTAGCGCCGGCGGTTGCGGTCGACCAGGTGCAGGAACGCGATCGGCCAGCGCTCGCCCGCGACGCGGTGACGGGCAGCCGTGCCGCGCACGAACTCGCTGACGATGGTCACGGTGACGAAGGCGCAGATGCTGATGGCGACGACGCCGGGCCAGGACGAGTCGAG
>CAJCBN010000126.1 GCA_903960645.1 uncultured Actinomycetes bacterium
CCGCCTACGCGGGCGCCCGCGCCCTCGTCGTCGCTCCCGAGTTCGCCCCGCAGGCCCGCAAGCTCGCCGAGCGCCGCAACGTGGAGTGCGTCACGCTCGACGTGGCGGCGCTGTACGCCGGGACGGAGCACGACCCGACGTTGTTTTAGGCGGACGCGACAAACCGGGGTTTGTCATGTCCGCCCGCTGCAGCCCGCGCGCCTACAGCCCCATCGCGTGGTAGCCCGCATCGACGTAGGCGACCGTGCCCGTCACGTTCTCGGCGTCGAGTAGGTACGCGGCAGCCTTGCCGACGTCGCCCTGATCCACGTTGCGCTGGAGCGGCGAGCGCTGCAGCACAAGCTCTTCCATCGTCGTGAAGCCCGGAATCGAGCGGCCGGCGAGCGTGCGCACCGGGCCGGCCGAGACCGCGTTGACGCGGATGTTCTTGGGGCCGAGATCGGCGGCCAGGTAGCGCATCGACGAGTCGAGGGCGGACTTGGCGACGCCCATCACGTTGTAGCCGGGCACCGCCCGCTCGCCGCCGAGGTACGTCATCGTCACGATCGAGCCGCCGCCACGGGCCTCCATGTGCGGCTCGGCCTCGCGCGCCATCGCGACCAGCGAGTAGGCGGAGACGTCGAGGGCCAGCCAGAAGTCCTCGCGTTTGGTCTCGATGAAGCGCTGCTGCAGGTCGTGCGCCTGCGCGAAGGCGATCGAGTGGACGAGGAGATCGAGGCCACCAAGGCCGCCGACGACGGCGTCGAACGCCTGCTTGATCGAGGCGTCGTCGCGCGCATCCATCTCGACGCAGAGGTCCGAGCCGATGCTGGCGGCGAGGTCGCGGACGTTCTTCTCGACGCGCTCACCCTGGTAGGTGAAGGCCAGCTTGGCACCCTGCCGGTGCAACTCCTCCGCGATGCCCCACGCGATCGAGCGCCTGTTCGCGACACCGCTGATGAGAGCGAGCTTGCCTTCGAGCATTGGGGCCTCCGTAGGGCGGGCGTGGAACGTGGATGTTCGGGTGGACGACGGATGGTTTCCGACTGACGGATAGCCTAGGCGGTCGGTCATCAGGCGGACATGGCACGGGCGTGCGTGCCATGTCCGCCCGCCCTACCGACTGCTTGCCTCCGCGTACGCCCGCGCCGCGAGCACGCCGACGAGGTGCTGCTTGTACTCCGTGGAGCCGTCGAGATCCGCGGTCGGGGACAGGCCCTCAGCCGCCCGCGCGATGGCGGCCTCGAGCGAGCCGCCGCCGTCGAGCACCGACTCGAAGCCCGTCAGGCGCATGGGGCGCTCGCCGACGCCGGTCGCGGCGGCGCGCACGCCGTCGGCGCCGATGCTGACGCCCACGCCGATGATCGACCAGTCGATCGCGCGGCGGTGGAACTTCGCGTAGGCCGACTGCGCCGCGTCCTTGGGTAGACGCACCTGGGTGATCAGCTCGTCGTCGGCGATCGTCGTCGTCAGATAGCTGGTAATCAGATCCCCGACGTCGACCCGACGCTCGCCGCCCGGGCCGCGCACGATCACGGCACCGCCGGCAGCGAGGATCGCCGCCGGGAGATCGCCGTGCGGATCCGCGTGGGCCAGCGAGCCGCCGATCGTGCCGCGGTTGCGGATCGTCATGCTGCCGACGCCGGCCGCGGCCTGCGCGACGACGTGGCAGTGCCGTGCGATCAGCGGATCGTTGGCAATCGCCCGATGGGTCGTCATCGCGCCAACGGCAAGTTCATCGCCGTCCTCGCAGACGCCCACGAGCTCAGGCACCCCACCGAGGTCGACGACCGCGCCGGGCGAGGCCAGACGCAGCCGCATCATCGGCAGCAGCGACATGCCACCCGCCAGCGGGCGGGCCCCCGCCGCGACGGCGGCCAGCGCCTCATCGATCGACCTGGCCTTCGTGTACTCAAGCGTGGACGGGATCACGACGTCGCCTCCTGCATGGCCTTCCAGACTCTCCCCGGCTGCATCGGCATCTCGAGGTGCCGGATGCCGAGGCCCGAGAGCGCATCGACCGCCGCGTTGACGATCGCCGCCGACGCGCCGATCGTGCCCGCCTCGCCGATGCCCTTGACGCCCAGCGGGTTCGAGGGCGATGGCGTAACCGTGCGGGACAGCGTCATCGGCGGGACGTCCGCCGCGCTGGGCACGAGGTACTCCACCAGGGTCGGGGTCAGCATCTGCCCGTCCTCGCCGTAGACGGTCTCCTCGAAGAGCGCCTGGCCGAGGCCCTGGATGATGCCACCGTGGACCTGGCCGTCCACGATCAGTGGGTTGATCACGTTGCCGCAGTCGTCGACCGCCGTGTAGTTGAGGATCTCGATGCGCCCCGTCTCCGGATCGATCTCGACCTCGCAGACGTGCGTGCCGTTCGGGAACGTGAAGTTCGGCGGATCGTGGAACGTCGTCGCCTCGAGCACCGGCTCGATGCCCTCCGGCAGCGACGCGGACGTCCAGCCCGCGTAGGCGAGCTCCTGGATCGTCTTGGCGCGGTCCGGCGAGCCCTTCACCTGCCAGGCGGTGCCGGTCCACTCGAGATCGTCGATCGAGCACTCGAGGAGATGCGCCGCCAACTCGCGGGCCTTCTCGCGGACCTTGCCGAGCGAGCGGTAGAGCGCGATGCCGCCGACGGCCAGCGAGCGCGAGCCGTACGTGCCGAGGCCGTACGGCTGGAACGCGGTGTCGCCGTGGATCACCTCGACGTCGTCGAACGGAATGCCGAGCTCGGTCTGCGTGATCTGCGACCAGCTGGTCGCATGGCCCTGACCGTGCGGCGAGGTGCCCGTGATGACGGTCGCCTTGCCGGTCGGATGGAGCCGCACCGTCGAGTGCTCCCAGCCGGGAGCACCGATGCCGAGAGCCGCGGTGACGGCACTCGGCGCGAGGCCACAGACTTCGACGTAGGTCGAGAGCCCGATGCCGCGGTGCTTGCCGTTCTGCTCGCTCTCCGCGCGCCGCGCCGGGAAGCCCGCGTAGTCGGACAGCTCGAGCGCCTTGTCGAGGTTGGCCTCGTACTCGCCCGAGTCGTAGATCAGCCCCGTCGCCGAGCTGTACGGGAACTGCTCCGGCTGGATGAAGTTGCGACGGCGCACCTCCGCGGCATCGATGCCGAGGTCGTCCGCGATCGCGTCCATCAGCCGCTCGATGCCGTGCGTGGCCTCCGGCCGTCCAGCACCGCGATAGGCATCGGTCGGCGTCGTGTTCGTGAACGTCTGGCGGATCCGGATCGAGATGTCCTGGATGTCGTAGAGCCCCGGCACCATGAACAGCGTGAGGTGCGAGATCGACGGCGTCAGCAGCATGTTGTAGGCGCCGTTGTTCTGGACGGCATCGAACTTGAGGGCGACGATCCGCCCGTTGTCGTCGACGCCGGCCTCGTAGTACTGGACCTGCGCGCGGCCGTGGATCGTGGCGACCGCGTTCTCCGTGCGGTCCTCGATCCACTTGATCGGGCGGCCGACGGCGTGCGAGGCGGCGCAGACCGCGAACTCCTCGCGGTAGGTGTTGAGCTTGGCGCCGAAGCCGCCGCCCACGTCGGGCGTGACGACGCGGACCTTCGCCTCGGACGTGCCGCAGACGATGCTCACGAACGTGCGGACGAAGTGCGCGACCTGCGTGGAGGTGTAGAGCGTCACCTCACCGGTCGAGTCGGACCAGTCGCCGATGCACCCGCGGGTCTCCATCGGCATCGGGGTGACACGCTGGTTGTCGACGCGCAGCTTGATCACCCGCGCGGCCTTCGCCATCGCGTCGTCGAAGCCGTCGGTGACGTGCTCGAGCGTCTTGACCAGGTTGCTGTCGTACTCGGCGTGCACGAGCGGCGCACCGGGCTCAAGCGCCTTCTCCGCGTCCACCACGACCGGGAGGGGGTCGTAGTCGACGTGCACGAGGTCGGCACCATCCCGCGCGATGTAGCGGTCGTCGGCGATCACCATCGCAACGGGCTCGCCGGCGTAGCGGGCGAACTCCTTGGCGAGGATGGCCTGCTCGGGATGGCGGACGTCGCCGCCCGGATTCGACGCGCTGAGCACCCCGGTCTCGACCGGCAGCGTCGCGTGGGTCAGCACGGCGTGGACGCCGGGCAGCGCCAGCGCGGCACTCGTGTCGATCGCGGTGATCCGGGCGTGGCCGAAGGGTGAGCGCACGAAGACGGCGTGCAGCATGGCGGGCAGCTTGAGGTCGTCCACGTAGCGGCCTTCGCCGGTGACGAACTTGCGGTCCTCCTTGCGCAGCACCGCATCGCCGATGCCACCCGTGGTCTGGGTCGTGTAGTCGACGGCCATGATCAGCTCCTCGCCATCTGGTCGGCCGCGGCGCGGACGCTCGCGACGATGTTCTGGTAGCCGGTGCAGCGGCAGAGGTTGCCCTCGAGCGCCTCGCGGATCTCGTCGTCCGACGCGTCGGGCTGCTGCTCGATGACGCCGAGCGCGGCCATCATCATGCCGGGCGTGCAAAAGCCGCACTGGAGGCCATGGTTCTCGTGGAAGGCCTGCTGGATCGGGTGCAGCGCGCCGTCGTCGGCCTGGAGCCCCTCGACGGTGCGCACCTCGCTGCCGTCGCACTGCACGGCGAGCGTCGAGCACGCCAGGATGGTGTCGCCATCGAGGTGGACGGTGCAGCAGCCGCACGTCGACGTGTCGCAGCCGATGTGCGTGCCGGTCAGGTTCAACTGCTCGCGCAGGAAGTGCACGAGCAGCGTTCGCGGCTCGACCTCGGCGGTGTGGACCGTGCCGTTAACGGTCACGGTGATGGACTGGCCCATCGTCATCTCCTCCTCCCGGCCCAGGCGGTGCGAGGGCCCTTGTCGACGATCCTAGTGCCCGCCGACCCGAAAGTGAACCCCTCGATCGCAACTGGCGTCGCCGAGGAACAGCGGGGCACAGTGCGCCGATCCTCTAGGCTCCCGCGGTGGCCGAGTCCCGCGCATCCGTCGACGTTCCCGGCTCGTCCGCCAACCTCGGACCCGGCTATGACTGCCTGGCGATCGCGCTGCCGTTCCGCCTGCGCGTGGAGGCCGAGCGCCGCCCGGGCCCGCTCGAGGTGCGCGTCCATGGCGAGGGCGCCGATGTACTGCCGGCCGACGCCTCGAACCTCGTCGTCGCGACGCTGCTGCGCGAGCTCGACGAGCGCGGCGAGGGCCTCGCCGTCGAGATCCACAACGAGATCCCGCTGGGCGCGGGCTGCGGCTCCTCCGCGGCTGCGATCGTCGCGGCCCTGGCGACAGCCGACGTGCTGCGCGGCCGCACGCTCGACTCGGCCAGCCTGATCCTGCGCGCCTCCGCGATCGAGGGCCATCCCGACAACGTCGCCGCGAGCGTCCTCGGCGGCATCACCATCGCCGCCGGCGATCCCGCCATCGCCCGCCGCATCGATCCGCCGGCTGACCTCGGCCTGGTCGTGGCCGTCGCCGACGAGCGCGTGGCCACCCGAGACGCCCGCGCCGCCCTCACCCCCGAGGTCCCGCGCGGCAGCGCGGTGTGGAACATCCAGCACAGCGCGCTGCTGGTCCATGCGCTCCATACCGGCGTCCTCGCGGATGTCTCCGTGGCGCTGACCGACCGCCTCCATCAGGACGCGCGTGAGCCGCTGATGCCCACCTTCGCCGCGCTGCGCAGCCGCGCCGCAGAGCTCGGCGCGCTGGGCGTGACGCTATCGGGCGCCGGCCCGTCGGTGCTCGTCTGGTGCAGCCTCGACGCCATGGAGCAGGTCGCAGCTGGAGTGCGCGACATCGCGCCGACCGCCGCGGTACACGCTGTGCGCCCTGAGAACGCCGGGCTGCGAGCCAGTTAGAAACGCAGACGGACTGCGCGTGCTGCACTGACCGGCGGCAATCGCGCTCAAGGCCCGGGTGGTGCCGTCAGTACGCCACGACGCGGCTGCCGCCCTCGGCGGCAAGGCGCTGCTCCTCGGCGCGATAGCTCGAGCGCACGAGGGGGCCGGCGAAGACGCTGCCGAAGCCGAGCTCCATGCCGGCCTCGCGGAAGCGGCGGAACGATTCCAGCGGCACCCAACGGTCGAGCGGCAGGTGCCGTTCGCTCGGCTGGAGGTACTGACCGATCGTGACGACGTCGACGTCGTAGGCGCGCAGGTCGCGCAGCGTCTCGATCACCTCGTCGTCCGTCTCGCCCATGCCGACGATGATGCCGCTCTTCGTCAGCAGCGGACCGCGCTCGGGGAAGTGCTCCGTCCAGAGCTCGCCGGCACGCCGCAGGATGTGCAGGGCGCGGTCGTAGTCGCCCTTGATGCGCACCTTCGGCTGGATGCGCCGGACCGTCTCGATGTTGTGGTTGTAGACGTGCGGCTCGGCCTCGAGGACCGTCAGCATCGCCTCGTCCTCGCGCCCGAGGAAGTCGGGAACGAGCACCTCGACCTGGAGCTCGGGGTTGCGGCGGCGCAGCGCGCGGATCGTCTGGGCCCAGTGCCCCGCACCCTTGTCCGGGAGGTCATCGCGATCGACGCTCGTCACGACGACGTGGCGCAGGCCCATGCGCTGGGCCGCCGCGGCGACCTTCGCGGGCTCGAGCGGATCGACGTCCTCGCCGCCCTTGGCGCTGTTGACGGCGCAGTAGCGGCAGGCGCGCGTGCAGGTGTCGCCGAGGATCTGGAACGTCGCGGTGCCGCGCCCCCAGCACTCCCCGATGTTCGGGCAGCCGGCCTCCTCGCAGACCGTGTGCAGGCCGGCCTCGCGCACGATGCCGGTCAGCTCGTCGAAGCGCGAGCCGGGGCTCGCGGAGCGCACGCGCATCCACGCGGGGCGGTTCTTCGCCTCGGGGCCCCAGGGCACGCTATACCTCCCGGATCTCGATCAGCACGCCGTCGGGGTCGGCGAGACCCGTCACGCGCTTGCCGTTCGGGAGCTCGTTGATGTCGTCGAGAAACGGCGCCGAGCGCTCGAGCAGCTCGGTCATCAGCGCCTCGAAGTCGTCGACGACGAGCGTGATGTACAGCCCAGCCTCGCCGAGCCACGACTTGCCGAGCTTGCGGCGCTTCGCGCCCCCCTCGACGACGAATTCGAGCTGATCGCGAGAGGCGGTGAAGCCCACCTCGGTGACGTTGTCGATGGTGCAGCCGAGCTGCCCCTCGTAGAAGTTCCGCGAGCGCTCGAGGTCGCTCGCGAAGATGGTGAACGAGTAGCCGGTGATCATGCGGGCAGGGTCTCCCAACTGCGGTTGAAGCGCTCACCCAGACGGGCCAGCAGCAGCGGCTGGGCCTCGGCGCGCGTGACAGGTCGTCCAGCCTCGAGCGACGCCGTGGTGTACCGCGTCTCCTGCAGACCGCAGCCGACGAACAGGTCGAACGGCTCGAGATCGCAGTCGAGGTTGAGTGCAAAGCCGTGCGTGGTAATCCAGGAGGCGACGTGGACGCCGATCGAGGCGATCTTGCGATCTTCGACCCACACGCCCGTGTGCTCCTCGCCCTCACGCGCCTCGGCCGCGATGCCGAGGTCGGTGAGCGTGTCGATCATCGCACCCTCGAGCATCTCGACGTAGGCACGCAGGTCGCGGCCCATCGCCGACAGATCGAGCACCGGGTAGCCGACCAGCTGGCCGGGGCCGTGGTAGGTGGCGCGTCCGCCGCGGGCGACCTCGACGACGGGAATGCCACGCTGCTCGAGCAGGGCCGGATGCGGGAGCTCCGCCGCGATGTCGGTGCGCGTGCCCAGCGTGACGACGGGCTCGTGCTCCAGCAGCATCAGGGTGTCCGGGATGGCCTGCTGCGAGCGGGCGCCCGCCAGGTTCTCCATCTCGCGCACCGCCACGGGGTAGGGCGTCAGCCCCGGCAGATCCATCAGGTAGGCCGCGCTGGCGGCGGTGGCGCTCACGCCCCGAACGCCTCCGCGTCCCACGTCTCCAGGTTCTGCTTGACCTGCGCCATGAACTGCGATGCGTAGGCGCCGTCAATCAGGCGATGGTCGAAGCTGAGCGAGATGTACATCATCGGGCGAATCGCGATCGCTTCGCCGCCCTCGGGTCCGGAGACCACCATCGGACGGCGCACGATCGCGCCGGTGTCGAGGATGCCAACCTGGCCGACCGGAATGATCGGCGTGCCGTAGAGCGATCCGAAGACGCCCGGGTTGGTGATCGTGAACGTGCCGCCCATCAGGTCGTCGATGCCGAGCTTTTTGCCGCGCCCGCGCACCGCGAAGTCCGCGACGGCCTGCGCGAGCCCGAGCAGGTTGAGCGACTCGGCGTTCTTGATCGACGGCACGAGCAGGCCCTTGCCGTCATCGACGGCGACGGCCATGCCGAGGTTGACGTAGCGCTTGATGACGGCCTCGCCCTCGCGGACCTCCGCGTTCATCCAGGGCCACAGCGCGATCGCGTCGACGGTCGCCTTCATGATGAACGGCAGGAACGACAGGTTCACGCCGTGCGTCGCCTTGAACTTCGGCTTGAGCTGGCTGCGGATCTCCGTGACGCGGCCGAGGTCGACCTCCCACACCTGCGTGACGTGCGCCGCGGTGTTGATCGACTCGCGCATGTGCTTCGCCGTGACCTGCCGGACGCGGGAGAACGTGTAGATCTCCTCGCCGACGCCGGCAACTACGGCCGCTGCAGGGGCGGCCGGAGCGGCGGCGGGTGCGGCCACGGGGGCGGCTGGAGCGGCCGGAGCGGCCACGGGAGCCGCCGGAGCGGCGGGCGGAGCGGCCGCGGGCGGTGCCACGACGGCGGTGGGCTCGGCCGACGGTGCGGCCAGCGAGCCGCCGGAGGCCTGGGCGGCGAGGAAGCCCTCGACGTCCTTCTTGGTGACGCGGCTGCTGCGGCCGGTGCCCGTGATCTGCGTGATGTCGAGGCTGTGCTCGGCGAGCATCCGCGCGACGACCGGCGAGACGAAGGCCCGGCCTTCGCCGTCCTCGTCACCGACGGGTGCGGCGGCGACCGGGGCCGGCGCAGCGGGCACCGGAGCAACCGGAGCCGGAGCAGCGGGCGCCTCAGCCACCGGCGGCGCCGGGGCGGCTACCGGCGCGGCAGCGGGCGGCGCGGCGACCGGTACCGCGGACGGGTCGGTCGAGAGCACGGCGATGCGCGTCCCCACCTCAACGGTGACGCCCTCGGCGACGAGCAGCTCGATCACCACGCCGGCGCCCGGGGAGGGCACCTCGGTGTCGACCTTGTCCGTCGAGATCTCGACGATCGTCTCGTCCGCCTGGACGGCATCGCCGACCTGCTTCAGCCACCGGGAGATCGTTCCCTCGGTCACGCTGGACCCCATCTGGGGCATAACCACATCAATCGTGCTGGCGACCGCCATCGCAGGACCTCCGTCAGGGTCGAAGCGGCAAGTGGCTGAACCCTAGCGCGACCAGCCGCCGCTCGGCGCCTTGCGAAGCCGCATCATGTGCACGTGGAAACGACCATCGACCTCCGCGGCGTCACCAAGCGCTTCGGCGACCACGTGGCGCTGGAGCACATCGATCTCGCGGTGCACCCGGGGGAGATCCGCGGATTCCTCGGGCCGAACGGTGCCGGCAAGACGACCGCCATGCGCATCCTCGTCGGCCTGCTGCAGGCCGATAGCGGCAGCGTCGAGGTGCTCGGCGGCGACCCGTGGCGCGACCACCGGGTCCGCGCCGGGCTGGGCTTCCTGCCGTCCGACCCGGGCCTCTACGGGCGCATGCGTGGCGCGGAGCTGCTCGACCACTTCGCCGCGCTGTCGAAGCGCGAGCCGGTCCTGCGCGAGCGGGCGTGCACGCTGCTGCGGATGGACGCCGCGGACCTCGCCCGCCCGGTCCGCACCTACTCGAAGGGCATGCGGCAGAAGCTCGGCGTGCTCCAGGCCGTCCAGCACGATCCCGCCCTCCTGATCCTCGACGAGCCCGGCGAGGGCCTCGACCCGCTGGTGCTGGCCGGCCTCGTCGAGCTGCTGCGCGACCGTCGTGACGCGGGCCGCTCGATCCTCTTCTCCAGCCACGTCCTGGCCGAGGTCGCGGCGCTCTGCGACCGCGTCACGATGATCCGCGACGGTCGCATCGTCGGCGAGGGCACGATCGCCGAACTGTCCGACCAGCAGGCGCGCACCGTCATCCTCGAGCTCGCCGACGCCGAGGCGCCGCTGGAGCTGCCGGGCTGCACGCTCGTCGATCGCAACGGCGGCCGCGTGACACTCACGCACCACGGCGAGGTGCGTCCGCTGCTGACTGCGCTCGCCGCACTCGAGCTGCGCGACGTGCGCATCATGGAGGTCTCGCTCGATGAGGTCTTCATGGACTTCTACCGCGACGAGACCGCCTCGTGAACGGCCCGCTGATTCTCCGCCTCGTCCGCGAGCAGCGCGTCCGCCTGCCGCTCGAGGTGCTGCTGATCGCGATCTGGGGCTTCCTGCTCGTCGCCGTCTTCGCGACCAGCGAGGTCTTCACCAAGCAGCTCGAGGCGCAGGCGGAGCAGTTCGGCGGCCTGCTCGACCTCGTCGGGCTCGACCCGCTCGCCCAGTGGGCGTCGATCGGGTTCCAGCATCCGATCTTCCTGCTCGGCGGCGGCCTGTTCTCCGTCGGCCTCGGCATCCGCGCGATCGCCGGCGAGCTCGAGGCGGGTTCGCTGGCGCTGGCGCTGTCGCGGGCCCTGCCGCGCCGCACGTGGTTTGCCTCCCACCTGCTCGTGCTCGTCGTCGGCTGCCTCGTGATCGCGGAGTCGTACGCGCTGGGCTGCCTGCTGGCGACCGTCTTCACATCGCCGATGGGCAACCTCGAGATCGGCTCGATGCTGCTCGCGGGCGTGCAGGGTGGCCTGCTCCTGCTCGCGCTGGGTGCCATCGGCTTCGTGATCAGCGCCTTCTCGTCGGAGCGCGGCCGGGCCCTGTCATGGTCGGTCGGCGTGATCGTCGTGCTCTACGCGGCGAACTTCCTGCTGCCGCTCTGGAGCCCGACCGAGCAGGTCGCGAAGATCTCCCCGTTCGCCTGGTTCAATCCCGCGCCGTTGCTCCAGAACGGGACCGTCGCGTGGGGTGACTGGCTGGTGCTGGCGCTCTACGCGGCGGTGCCGCTCAGCGTGGCTGCTTGGCAGTTCGCGCGTCGCGACCTCGCTGGCGGCTGATATCCGCCACGCGATCCGGGCCGCGTCGCCCGCGAGCACGACCGGGTCCGGGCCGCCACGGCCGCGGTCGGAGTCGGCTGCCGCCGCCACCGCCACCGCCGCCCGACTCCTCGGCGTCGTCCTCGCTCTCCCCGAGCATCATCCACGTGATGAAGCCGAACAGCCCGAGGCCGAGCAGCACGTGCATCCCGCCGAAGATCACGAAGAGCCATCCCATCCGACGCATCGTTGGCCGGGGTGGGTACGGAAGTCAAGTGCGCAACGGCAATCAGGGCGAAACCGGTCGACCGGAGCGGGTGTGCCGGGGGCCCGCGTACGCTGCCGCCATGGACAAGGACGACAAGCGACGGATTCTCGGCGACGCGATCATCCTCTGCCCGAAGTGCGGGTTCGCGAAGCGCTACATGGAGCTCGAAGGGCCGCCCGACGACCTCGACGCCTGCCCAGACTGCGGCACCGCGATGATCAAGGACTGCCCCGCCTGCCACGCCCCGATGCGTTCGATCATGCAGGTCGATTGCCGCGTCTGTGGCGAGCCGATCCGCGAGGGCGAGCTATTCGGCGTCCCGATCCGTCGCAAGGCCGAGCCGCGTGACAAGGGCCCGGTCCAGCTGCCTGGCGCCGACGACTAGTCGGGCGTCACGTCGCCGCGACCGATGCGGCCGAGCGCGGACGAGTCCTCGTCGCCGTAGCCGGCGGCGATCAGTGCGTCCTGCCATTCCGCGATGAGACGCGTCAGGCGCAGATCGAGACCGACCGTCTCCCCCTCGTCGATCGCAATGCCGAGATCCTTGCGGTGCAGCACCGTGCGAAAGCCGGCCGTGTACTCGTGCGAGATGTACTTCGGAGCGCGCGTGCGCAGGATCCACGAGTCAGCGGCACCGCCGGACAGCGCCTCGACGAGCGCCTCCATCGGCAGACCCGCCTTCTCGGCGTAGGCGAGGCCCTCGCCAACCGAGGCGTACGTGCCGCTGATGATGATCTGGTTGACGGCCTTGGCGGCCTGCCCGGCACCCGTGGGTCCAAGCTGCGTGATTGTCTTGCAGAACGCCTCGAGAATCGGCTTCGCCGTTGCGAAGGCCGCCTCGGAGCCGCCGACGAAGGCGGTGCAGACGCCGTTCTTCGCACCCTCGGCGCCGCCCGACAGCGGTGCGTCGACCACCTCGACGGACTTCGCGGCGAGCGCCTCCTCGAGCGCCTTCTCCGCGCTCGGCGAAACGGTCGAGCAGTCCAGCAGGACCGCCCCAGCGGGGATGCCCTCGATCACGCCCTGCTCGCCGAGCACCACCGCCATGAGATCCGGGGTGTCAGACACGCACGTCACGACCACGTCGGCATCGCGTGCGGCATCCGCAGGAGACTCCGCGCGGCGTGCGCCACGGGCGACGAGGTCGTCCGCCTTCGCCGGGGTGCGGTTCCAGACCGCGACTTCATGGCCGGCGTCGAGCAGATGGCCCGCCATCGGGCCGCCCATCGTGCCCAGGCCGATGCACGCGACGCGGCTCAACTGCGGATCTCCGAGAAGTGGATCACGGTCACGGTGTCGTCCTCCCGGACGTCGCGGTTGTAGAGCTTGCGCAGGAAGTCGACGAACTCGTCGAGCGTGCGCAGCGAGGCGTTCTCATGCTGCATCTCGCGGGGCGAGACGTCGCCGAGCGGCTTCACCTCGACCTTGTCGATGACGGCATCGAAGACGCGCTCGCGCGGGCCGAAGCGCTGGCCCACGAGCACGGCGACGATCATGCCCTTCTCGTACTTGCCGCTCTTGTCGCCCAGCCGGATCGTGACCGTCTTGCGACGGCTCTTGATCTGGTCGGCGACCAGCGGGGAGTAGAACATCAGCGCGATCATCGGACCTCCGGCCTTCCTGTCCCGCCATCCTATCGGGCGGGCGGCACCGTCGCATTCCTGACCATGTGGTCAAGCGGTCCCTACACTGTCGCGGTGCGCCGTCTCTTCTTTGCCGTCTCGACGACGATGTTCGTCGATTCGCTGCTCTACCTCGCGATCGTGCCGCTGCTGCCGTGGTACGCCGACGAGTTCGGCCTCTCGAAGGTCGGTGCGGCCGTGCTGCTGGCGAGCTACCCCGTCGCCTTCCTGCTGACCACCACCCCGGCCGGCTGGCTGGCCGGGCGCTTCGGCCCTCGCCGCGTCGTGATGGTCGGCACCACGTTCTTCCTCGCCGCGACCGCGCTGTTCGCGCTCGCGCAGACTGGCGATCTGCTCATCGTCGCGCGCCTCCTGCAGGGCATCGGCGGTGGCATCGGCTGGGCCGCAGCGATGGCCTGGCTGACCGGCAACACCGCTCCTGAGCGCCGCTCCCGCGCGATCGGCGCGATCTCCGGCGTGCTGTCGGCGGGCGCCGTCGCCGGACCCGTGCTGGGTGCCGTCGCCGGCGCGACGTCACCCGAGCTGGCGTTCGGCATCGCGGGTGCGATTGCCCTCGTCGCGCTCGGCGCGACCATCCTCACCCCCGCCGGCGCCACGCTGCCCCGCGACCCCGCACTCCACCGCACGCTCGGACAGCTGCTCCGCCATCCGTTGATCATCTGCGGTCTCGCCTTGGCGCTCGCCGACGCGGCGGGGGTGGCCGCCGTCGACCTGCTCGGCACCCTCGCCCTCGGTGCCGCGGGCGTCGGCACGACCACCATCGGCATCGCCATCGCGGCTGGCGCGGTCCTGGGGATCGCGGCAGGCATCGTGGCGGGGCGCATCGGCGAACGGGTCGGCTCGTTCCGCATTGCCCTGATCGGCGGCATCGGGCTCGGGGTGATGCCGTGGATCCTCGCTCTGCCGCTGCCCACGTGGATGATCCTCGCGGTACTCGTGGCGATCGGCCCGTTCTTCCCGATCCTGATGACGGGGATCTTCCCGCTGATGACGAGCGCCGCCGACGATCTCGGACTCTCGCACGGCACGGCCAACGCGCTCGTCAACATGGTCTGGTCAGCGGGGTTCGCGATCGTGCCGCTCGTGGTCGCGCCGATCGCCGAGGCACTCGGCGACCCGGTCGCCTACGTCCTGTCGGGCACGCTCGTCGTCGGCCTCCTCGTGCTCGCCACGGTCATGCGCTCACGCTCGCGGTCGCTCTCGCTCTCGCACTGAGCCGCCGGGCGGCCATAGACTGGCCCGATGCAGCGGATTCGCATTGCCGTGGGCACGACGATGTTCGTCGACGGCCTGCTGTACCTCGCGCTGTTCCCGCTGCTGCCGATCTTCTCTGAGCAGTACGACCTCTCCAAGTTGGAGGTCGCGCTGCTCCTGTCTGGCTATCAGGTCGCGTTCGTCGCCACCGCGATCCCCGCCGGTTGGCTGGCGGGGCGCGTCGGTCCGCGCTCCGTGGTGATCGGCGGTCTCGTCTGC
>CAJCBN010000127.1 GCA_903960645.1 uncultured Actinomycetes bacterium
CCGAGGAGGCCGGCGACGCGCTGACGGCGTTCTCGTTCGTGCCCGGGCTGACCGACACTGCCATGCAGGCGGGCCTGCGCGAGCTCGACGCGGAGCGCTTTCCTCAGGTGGAGCAGTTCCGGCGCTGGCACGAGCGCGGGGTCTCGAAGCAGCCGGCGGTCGTCGCAGAGGCACTCGAGCTGGCGCTCGCCCTGCCGCGCGACGAGCTCCACGGCACGGTCGTCGAGGCAGATGCGCTGCTCAAGGCGCAGGCTCAGGCGGCGCGACGCGGCGAGGCCTGAGCCAGCAGCGCGCGGTACAGCCGGTACGAACCGAGCGCGACCAGCGGCACCGTGAGTGCGTTCGCGACCACGCCGATTACCGAGCCGGCGATGTTCCGCGCCGCGCCGTCGGGGACGGCGAGGCTGATGCTCGACAGCACGGCGGCGGCGGCGAACCCGATCAGCGCGAGGATCAGGATCACGCCGAAGGTGCGCAGCCAGTTGCCGCGCGTGAGCGCCGCCGACTGGCGCAGGGCCGGTCCGTAGCGGCAGTCGCCGACGGCCACTGCGACCGTCGCGACGGTCAGCCGCACGCCGTTGAAGAGTGCAGATCCGACCAGCACGCCGGCGCCGATCGTCATCAGGGTCGGCGAGTTCGAGGCGTAGCCGAGGGCGATCAGGGCGCCGGGGATCGCGGCGATCACGATCAGGACCATCACCTGCGTCAGCACGTACTCGACGAGCATTCCGAACCCCGCGCCGAGCTCGCGGCGTGGACTCGCCGAGCCGGTCTCCTCGAACGCGATGGCGCTGCGGATGATCACGATCACGGCCAGCGGTGCGAAGAGCAGCAGCGAGCCGACGGCATCGAGGATGGCGATGCTCTGCTGGTTGCTCGAGGTGTCCGGCACCAGCAGTTGCAGGACGAGCAGGGCGATCGCGAAGGGCAGGAAGATCGCGAACGAGGTGGCAACGAGCGGCCAGAACAGCTGGCGGTACAGCACGAGGGCCTCGCGGATCACGGTGCGCACCATGTGCCAAGGCTACTCGGGGCATTCCTCCGCACGCCGATGCTTTGCGAAGAGCCTTGCAATGAACGGGGAAACAACCATCGTGACGCCTGTCACGTCCTTGCGGGCATCCGCATCCCCACGTACGCTGCCCATCAAGCGCGGCATCGCTGCGCACGTTTTCGGAGGTTCCTGGTGATTCGACACGATGTGATTGTCCTCGGCGCGGGTCTGGCCGGCATGCGCGCGGCGATTGAGGCGAAGCGGCAGGGTGTTGACGTCGCCGTGATCTCGAAGCTGCATCCCACGCGTTCTCACTCCGGCGCGGCAGAGGGCGGCATCAATGCCGCACTCGGCAACGCCACGGAGGACTCGCCGGAGAGCCACACGTTCGACACCGTCAAGGGTTCGGACTACCTGGGCGACCAGGACGCGATCGAGATCATGTGCCGCGAGGCGCCGGATGACATCTACGAGCTCGAGCACATGGGTGCGATCTTCACCCGTGCCGCCGACGGCAAGCTCGCGCAGCGCCCCTTCGGCGCCGCCGGTGCGCCGCGCACGATCTACTCGGCCGATATCACCGGCCACGTGCTGATCCACGTGCTCTACGAGCAGCTGATCAAGCACGAGATCAAGGTCTACGAGGAGTTCTTCGCCACGCAGGTCGTCGTCGACGGCGGCCAGTGCGCCGGCGTCATCGCCTGGGACACCCAGCGCGGCGGCCTCCATGCGATCCAGGCCAACCACGTGATCCTCGCGACGGGTGGCGTCGGCCGCATGTACTACGGCACGACGAACGCCTTCGCCTGCACCGGCGACGGCATGTCGCTCGCCTGGAACGCCGGCGTCCCGCTGAAGGACATGGAGTTCCTGCAGTTCCACCCGACCACCCTCAAGTCGAACGGCGTCCTGATCACCGAGGGCTGCCGCGGCGAGGGCGGGTACCTCCGCAACAAGGACGGCGACCGCTTCATGGTCGAAGACGCCCCGAACGCGATGGAGCTCGCCTCCCGCGACGTGGTCTCGCGCGCCGAATGGCGGGAGATCGCCGACGGTCGCGGCGTCGACGGCTGCGTGATGCTCGACCTCACGCACCTCGGCTGGAAGAAGCTCAAGTCGCGCCTGCCCGGCAGCCGCGAGTTGGCCATGGACTACGCCGGTGTCGATCCGATCGAGCAGCCGATCCCGGTCCGCCCGGGCGCCCACTACATGATGGGCGGCGTCGACTGCGACCTCAACGGCGAGACGATCGTGCCGGGCC
>CAJCBN010000128.1 GCA_903960645.1 uncultured Actinomycetes bacterium
AGGTCGAACTGACCTTCACCGAGACGGAGGAGGGGCCCGCGCTCGGGTTCCACCGTGCCGGCCGCTGGGACCAGGTGCTCGAAGTCGACCGCTGCTTCCTGATCGGCGACGCCCCCAACGCGGCCAAGGACGCGATCCAGCGTTGGGCGCGCACGACCGACCTCGTTGGCTACGACCAGCGCCTCCACGAGGGCGACCTGCGGAACCTCGTGATCCGGCACTCGAAGCGCACCGGCGATGTCCTGCTGACGCTCGTGACGACCGATATCAACCTGCCGCGCCCCGGCAACCTCGTCGACGAGCTGATGGAGTCGGTACCCGGCTTCGTCGGGCTCCTGCACTCGCGCAACAGCGGCCAGTCCGAGACGACCTACGGGCATCCCACGAAGATCGTCCACGGACAGGACTTCTACCGCGAGGAGATCCTCGGCCTGACGCTCCACGTGCCGTGGAATGGTTTCCTGCAGACGAACACCGAGATGTGCGAGAAGCTCTACGGCATCGCCATCGAAGAGGCGCGCCTGACGGGCAGCGAGGTGGTCTGGGACCTCTACAGCGGCATCGGCTCGATCGGACTCGCGCTGGCACGTGACGCCGGCCGCGTGGTCGGCATCGAGATCGTGCCCGAGGCCGTCGAGCAGGCCACGCAGAATGCGCAGCGCAACGGGATCGAGAACGCGGAGTTCATCGCGGGTGATGTCCAGAAGGCGATCGAGCCTCTGATCGAGGCCGGTGCGCCGATGCCCGATCTCGTCGTGATCGATCCGCCGCGGGCAGGCCTCACGCCGAAGGCCGTCAAGCGCGTGCTCGAGCTCGGCGCGCAGACGATCGTCTACGTCTCGTGCAATCCGACCACGCTGGCCGGCAACGCCGTGCTGATGACCGAGGGCGGCTACGACCTCGAGGTCGTGCGCCCCGTTGACATGTTCCCGCACACGCCGCACGTCGAGTGCGTCGCGCGGTTCGTCAAACGGGCCTAAGCGACGCTCAGTACGGGGGGAGGGCGCTGTACCAGCGCCCGAGTTCTTGGAAGGCCTTCCAGAAGCGGCGCTTCGAGGACTCCTCGTCGAGCGACTCGTCGATGTCCGGCGTCACGAGGGTCTCGATCGACGGCGTCAACTGCTGCACCTCGCCGAACAGCGCAGGGTCGATCTGCTCGGCCAGGGGAACCTTGATGCGATTGAGGAAGTCCGCCGTCGCCGAGCCCATGCAGACGATGATCTTCGGCTCGGTGATCTGGATCTCGCGCAGCAGCACCTTCGCCGCAGATCCCTTGGCGTCTGCGAGGTCGTCGAGGCGGCATTTGGCGCAGTTGGTGCCGTAGATCGTCGTCGGATCGATGCCGACGCGGGTGACGCTCTTGAGGATCGCGCTGCCGGCACGACCGAAGAAGGCGACGCCCTCCTGGATCTCCGCGGGCTGTGCGGACGTCTTCAGCAGCATGATGTCGGCCATCGGGTGGCCGGACCCGAGCACGGCTGTACTCGTGGGGTCATCGGGATCGGCCCGGTCGGCGAGCTCGTCGCCCAGCGCGTTCATGGCCTTGATGGCTCGGGCCAGGTACCGCTCGTTGATCTCGTCAGGTTCAGCCACGGCGCGTTCTGCGTCATTCGGCGCGCGGTGGTCGCCTCCTTGTACGGAACCACTTGCGTGCCTGCAGTGCGAGGAAGCTCTTCTCGTGCCGAACCACGCGGGCGTCGCCGAGCGCGAGGGCCAGCGAGGCCGGGTCGTGGAAGGCAGGCAGCTCGAGACCGGCGGTGAAGAGCCCGGCCAGTACATGCTCATCGGAGCCGGCACCGGCGGGCAGGCCGAGCCGGCGCGCAAAGGCCAGCGCCGTCTCGTTGTAGTGCTCCCGGGCCAGCCGGCCGTTGGCCACCTCGAGTGCGTCGATGACCGGCGCCAGACGCTCGAGCAGCGGCTCCGGCGGAATCGCGTGGTGCCCATCGAACGGGTGCGGCACGTAGACGAACGCGCCCTGGGCGCGGATCGCCTCGACGGTGTCGGTGAAGCCCATGCCCGGCGGCACGTCCTCGGTGAGGTAGATGCCGATGACCTCGCCCTCGTCGCGCGTCTTGATCTCGCTGGCGACGGCGATGTGCAACGGTACGCCGTGGGCCTCGACGTGCGCCTTGGCGGCGTACCCGCCGGCGACGGAGTTGTGGTCCGTCACGCAGAGCGCACCGATGCCGAGCTCGACGGCCCGGTCGGCAAGCTCGTCGACGCCGGTGCTGCAGTCGTGCGAGTGGAAGGTGTGGAGGTGGAAGTCGGCGAGGATCGGCTCGGGCAGCGCAAGCGGCGAGGGCCGACGCGCCGGATCGGCCGCGAGGGCGATCAGCGCCTTCGCGGTCTTCTTCGGGGCCGTCAGTCCCACGCGCTCGGTGCTGGGGGCCGCATCGAGCACGACGCGCGCGAGCGGCGCTGCATCATCGCCGAGCAGCACGACGAGGTCATTGCCGCCTTGGCCGATGATGCGGCGCACCGCGGCGTCCGCCGACCACGTCCACGCAGGACCGCAGACTGCGATCCGGCGCGCCTCCGCTCCGGTGCGCGCGAGCGCGGAAGCACCGCTGCGCTCGAGCGCCCGGATGATCAGCCGCCCCGCAGTCTGCTCCTGCGCGCCGCGTGCGGTACCGACCAGCAGCACGTCGATACCGTGATCGGACAGCGCATCGGCAAGCGCCACAGCCGCGTCTCGCTCCTTGCCGCTTCGGTCCAGCGCGCACGAGGTGAAGAGGGCGATCCGCATACCCGCACCCTAGCGCCTTGGACACGATGGGCCCGGGCCCACCTTGTCCGGGGTCGAGCGAAATCGCCAC
>CAJCBN010000129.1 GCA_903960645.1 uncultured Actinomycetes bacterium
ATTCTGTCCGCCACCGCCCACGAAGAGGCTGATGACGGCACCGGGTGTGACCGCCACGTAGCTCGAGGTAACCGTCGCTCCCGAGCCGCCACGCGCACTGCCGGCCCCTCCGCCGCCGCCGATCGCGGTCACCCAGAGACGTGTCACGCCCGCCGGCACGGTGAAGGTGTCGCTGCCGACGGTGCTGTAGGTGCACGTGGTGTGCGTCGCCGCTACGCAGATACCCGTCGTGCCATTCGTCGATGCGACCGCCGTGGTAGCGGTGACGGCGAGGCATACCATCGCCAGCGCAGGTAGCCGAAGCAGGCGAGCGATGGCGCAGAGTTGGTGCATGGTGACGACTCCGGCGGGCCAGGCCCGGATTCCGCCTCGCGATCGGGTGGGACCGGTAGCGTTGGTGCGTGACCGGTTGGGTCACCTTACGGCGGGACGTGTTCGATTCCAGTGGCCTGACCCACGGAAGGGGGTCGATTGGGGGCCGGATACCCCATCGTCACGGCCCTTGCGGGGTAGTAGTACCCCGTCCCGTCTTGGCGTTTCGGCTGGCCGGAGGTACTGTCGCACGGAGTGCACACCCGCGGACGGGGCCGGATGGAGAAGCAGCGCGTTCTGATCGTCGAAGACGATTCCTTTACACGGGTCACGTTGGGGGTGACGGTGCGCGCGCTTGGCTGTGATGTCATCGGCGAGGTCGACTCGGTGACGCAGGCATTGCGCATCGCACGGGACAAGCAGCCTTCGGTCGCTGTGCTGGATCTGGATCTCGGCGCCGGGCCTACTGGCATCGACCTGGCGCGGGCGCTGCGGCGCTCGTTGCCAGATATCGGCATCGTGATGCTCTCCACCTACGAGGAGCCCCGCCTGATCGGCCCGGGCCAGCCGGACCTGCCGGTCGGGACGATCTACCTCGTCAAGCGGTCGCTGGCGGACCCCCACGTGCTCGGGTGGGCGCTGCGGCAATCGACGGACCGCGAGACATGGGCGTCTCCGTCGGCACCCGACCGGAGGACTGCGGCGTTGACCGCGCTCAGTGATCAGCAGATCGAGATCATGCGGCTGGTCGCGGCGGGGTTGAGCAACGCGGAGATTGGTCGGCGACGCTGCATGACAGAGGCGGCCGTCGGCAAGGCGGTGGCGCGGCTCATTCGTCAGCTCGATCTCCGCGCCAGCCAGGATCAGAACCAGCGCGTCCTGATCGCCCAACGCTACTTCGAGCTGACGGGAGCCACCAGTGCTCGTCGGACCTGATTCTCGCCTGTCGCTCTCCACCCGTCTTGGCGGGCGGTGGCTCATCTCGAGGACCGGCTTCATCATCTTCGTCGCCGGTCTGACCCTCTCGGTCTTCGTGGGTGAACCGTCAGCCACGGCAACGGCTGGGGGAGCCGCGGCCTGGTTCCTGCTCACCGTTGCTGCCGCATGTGCATTTGGTGGCTACCTGATCGTGCTGGACCGTATTGAGCCATTCCGCTCGCGTCGTACGGCACCGGTGCCCCTCTGGCTCGTACTGGTGGCGACGGCAGCCGGGACGGCCGGGATCGGGCTGGTGTACGGCCTCGGTGCCGCGCTCATCGATCTGCCCGTGGCCCAGGGGCTGCTGGTGCGCGTCCTCGGGCTCATCTGCGTCGGCGGAGCAATCGGCCTGGGACTGATTCTCTTGCTCGACGAGCTCGATCGGGTGCGGCGGACACGACAGGCGTTGATCGAACGGCGTGTCAGCGCCGAGCTGGCGACGCTGCAGCAGCAGCTGCTGCTGCAGGAGCTTCGCAACGAGCTTCGGCGCGGCGTGGATCGGGAGCTCACTGACATGCGAGCGGATCTGTCGGGACGATTGGCGCTCGTCGAGACGTCCGTGACGGCCCGGGATCTCGCCCCCGTTGCGGAATCGCTCAGGCTCGTCGCGGTCGAGTCGGTGCGCGAGCTCAGCGCACGCCTCTGGACAGAGGCCGCGCAGGTCTACCCGCGAACCCGTCTCCGGCGCGTGGTCGTGAACACCGTTCGCCACGAACCCTTCCAGCCGCTCGCACTGGTGGTGCTGCATGTCCTGGGCTCGGCACCGTCGAACGTCAGCGTCTTCGGCGGCGCGGTCGCCGCGACGATGATCGCGATCTCCGCACTCCTGATCTTCGGTATCTGCACAGCGGCCAACGCGCTGATGCGGCGCAGGCCCGCGGCCCATGCGCGCATCTTCATCGGCGGGATCATCGCGTTGGAGATCTTCGTCATCCCGACAGCGATCTGGAGGGATCAGCAGGTACCGGGCTCAGGCTCGGTCACCTGGGTCGTGACCCAGATCGTCGCGGGCGTCATCGTCATCCTCCTCACGTCCGGCATCGGCTCGTGGCAGCATCTCCGTGATGCGCTTGATCGCTCGTTCCTGGCGGATCTGGATCACGGGCAGGTGCAGGCGGTGGCACGGAGCCGAGCGGTTGCGGACGTTGCACGTGATCTCTCGCGCCACCTGCACGGCACGCTCCAGACGCGCCTCGTCGCCTGTGCGATGGTGAGCGAGCGAGCGGTCGAGAGCGGCGATGTGGAGCAGCTGAAGGAGGCACTGGGGGAGGCACAGCGCGTTCTCGGGTCGGAGGTGCGCGAACAGCCCGCGTCGCAGGGCGTGCGGGAGGAGGTTCTCCAGCGCGTCGCACTCTGGGAGGAGCTCTGCGAGGTGACGGTGCGCGTCGCTCCCGACGTCGAGGGGCTCACGCAGGATGCGGACCAGAGCGAGCGAGTCGGACGGATCGTGGAGGAGGGGCTCGCGAACGCGATCCGCCACGGGGATGCCGAGCGCATACTCGTGGCGATCGCGGTGGCGGACGGGGGCGCGCTCGTGGTTGTCGTCGAGGATGACGGCGATGGTCCGGCAGACTCGAGTCCCGGGCTTGGCACCGCCTTTCTCGACGAGGTGACGCACGGGAACTGGACTCTGACGCGCACGGATGATGGAGCGCGCCTGGAGGCACGCGTCCCTGCGCCGGCCGTCAGTTAGGCGACCACGCCGATCAGCTGACGCCGGCGAGGCCCGGGCGAATCAGCGTCGCGGGGCGCTTGAGACCGAGATCGTCGTACGCGGGCGGTGTCGTGTCGGCGAGCGGCGGCGCGCCGTAGGAGCGCGCAACCTGCGCCGCGTCGGGGCGGCCGTAGAGCGTCGTGCGCTGGTACGCGTCGCGGCCGGCGGCGGCGATGATCTCATCCATCCGCTCGGGCGGGCACTCCTGGCCGTGCGCGGCACCGGCGGCCCGCGAGATCGACTCGTCCATCAGCGTGCCGCCGAGATCATTGACGCCGGCGCCGAGCATGTGGCGCGCGCCCTCGGGACCGAGCTTCACCCATGAGGTCTGGATGCTGGGGATCCACGGGTCGAGGGCCAGCCGCGCAGTCGCGTGCAAGGCGATCGTCTCGTCGAACGTGGGGCCGTAACGGGCGCGGCCCTTGAGGGCGATCGGCGCCTCCTCGGGGACGAACGGAAGCGGCACGAACTCGGTGAAGCCGCCCGTCTCGCGCTGCAGGTCGCGGATGCGGTGCAGGTGGCGCGCCACGTGGACGGGCCGCTCGATGTGGCCGAACATGATCGTCGCGGTCGTGCGCACGCCGACGGAGTGCGCGGTGCGCATCACCTCGAGCCACTGCTCGGTGTTGACCTTGTCGGGGCAGAGCACGGCGCGGACCTCGTCATCGAGGATCTCGGCGGCGGTGCCGGGCATGCTGCCGAGCCCGGCCTCCTTCAGCTGGCGGAGGTAGTCGGCCAGCGTCCAGTTCATCGTCGCGGCGCCCTGCCAGACCTCGAGCGGCGAGAACGCGTGCACGTGGATCTCGGGCTGCGCGGCCTTCACGGCGCGCAGCACGTCGAGGTACCACTCACCGGTGAAGCCGGGGTGGATGCCGCCCTGCAGGCAGACCTCCGTGCCGCCGCGGGCGTAGGCCTCGACGGAGCGCCGGGCGACCTCGTCGACCTCGAGCAGGTAGGCGGGGCCACGCAGGTTCTCGGCGAGGCGTCCCTTGGAGAAGGCGCAGAAGCCGCACTTGAAGTAGCAGACGTTGGTGTAGTTGATGTTCCGGCAGACCACGTACGTGACGTCGTCGCCAGCGCGCTCCCAGCGGCGCTGGTCGGCCAGCTCGACGAGGCGCGTCAGCTCGGGGCCGCGCGCGGTCAGCAGCGCCTCGGTGTCCTCGAGCTCGAGGATCTCCTCGGCCTCGGCGCGCTTGATCGCCTGGGCGAAGGGGGTGGAGATACCGCCGAGACGGGCCGGCGGGCCGTCGCTCCAGGCGGCGGGCGGCGACTGGGAGATGCCGTTGACCCAGCCGTCGTGCGGCCGCGAGCGCAGCTGGCCGTCGGCGAGCTTGAGCGCGGCGGCGAGCGGGGTGGGCTCGAGCCAGTCGGCGTTGAGAAAGCGTGGGTAGACCGTCAGCCGCGGCAGCAGCGTGTGGCCGGCCTCGGCGGTGCGCGCCTCGAGGGCCTCGAGCTCGGGCCACGGCGCCTCGGGGTTGACGTGGTCGGGCGTGACGGGCGAGACGCCGCCCCAGTCGTTGATGCCGGCCTCGAGCAGGCGTGGAAAGTCGGCGTGCGCGAGGTTCGGCGGGGCCTGCAGGCTCACCTCGTCGGGCAGGATCAGGCGCGCCACGGCCAGCGCCCAGAGGTGCTCGTCGAGCGACGGCTCGGGCGCGTTGACCATCTTGGTGCCGGCCTTGGCGCGGAAGTTCTGGACGATCACCTCTTGGAGATGGCCGTGCTCGGCGTGCAGCTCGCGCAGGGCGAGCAGCGCCTCGACCTGCTCGCGGCGTGTCTCGCCGATGCCGATCAGGATGCCGCTGGTGGTGGGGATCTTCAGCGCGCCCATCCGCCGCAGCGCGTCGAGGCGCACCGAGGGCTCCTTATCGGGCGAGCCGTAGTGCGGCATGCCCTTCTCGCTCAGGCGCGCGCTCGCGGTCTCCAGCATGATTCCCTGGCTCGGCGACCACGCACGCGTCGCCGCAAGCTCCGCGTCGGTGAGGATGCCGGGGTTGGCGTGGGGCAGCAGCCCCGTCTCGGTGAGCACGCGCTCCATGCAGTGCACGAGATAGGCCACGGTCGTCTCGAAGCCCAGCTCGGCCAGCTCAACCCGCGCCGCCTCGTAACGCAGCTCGGGCTTGTCACCGAGGGTAAACAGCGCCTCGCGGCACCCGGCCACCTTGCCCTGTTCGGCTAACGCCACAACCTCGTCGGGCGTTAGGTACGACCGCTCGCCCTTCTTGGGGGGCTTCGTGA
The DNA here is from genome assembly GCA_903960645.1 of uncultured Actinomycetes bacterium. Lineage (GTDB taxonomy): Bacteria > Actinomycetota > Thermoleophilia > Gaiellales > F1-60-MAGs149 > F1-60-MAGs149. Next base: position 5,240 of record CAJCBN010000129.1, read on the forward strand.
AGGTGCAGTAGTGGCAGACGTCCCGGCACAGCATCGTCAGCGGGATGAAGACCTTCGGCGAGTACGTGACCACAACCCCGTACGCAGCGTCCCGTCGCGCACGTGCGTCAGCGCAGAGTCCCGCCAGGTCCGGCGCGGGATCCTCGGCGAGCGCGAGAGCCTCGGCGTCGGTCAGCACATCGTGACCGTAGCAAGCGCCATCAACTTTGCTTTGGTGCCAGGCACCAAAGCAAAGCTGATCAGCCCCATCGTTCGCGAAGACGCGGGGTGAGGTCGGCCTCGAAGCGGTCGATGAAGCCGATCTGATCCGCGCCCGGGTAGTGGAAGACGAGGTTCGTGAACCCCATCTCCACGTAGGTGGCAATGCGTTCGACGGCCTCGTCGGGGTCGTTCGTGCAGATGAAGCGGCTCGTCGGGTCGACCGATGGGTCCTTCGACAGTCGCTCGAGTTCGACCGGGTCCTCGACGCCGTGCTTCATCTCAGCGGGCAGGGCCAGCGGCGCCCAGAAGTCGCAGTCGCTCTTGGCCTGCTCGAGGTCGGGGTGGTACGAGAGCTTGATCTCCATCAGCAGGTCGAGGTCGGTGAGCGAGCGGCCTGCCTTCTCGGCGCCCTCGGTCAGAGCCGGTAGGAGCGTCTCGGTGTAGAGCTCCTTCGGCTTGCCCGACGTGGTGATGAAGCCGTCGGCGGTGGCGCCGGCGTAACGGGAGGCCATCGGCGCAGCTGCGGCGACGTAGATCGGCGGGGGTGCGTCGGGCAGGTCGTAGATCGTCGCGCTGCGCGTCGAGTAGTAGTCGCCCTCGAACGTCACGCGCTCTTCGCTCCAGAGCTGGCGGATCAGCGCGAGCGATTCCTTCAGGCGCTTCAGGCGCTCCGGCCCTTCGGGCCACTCGATGCCGGTCGGCGGCACCTCGTTGAGCGACTCG
>CAJCBN010000130.1 GCA_903960645.1 uncultured Actinomycetes bacterium
CCGGCAGGGCGGCACGGCGCGCGTCGGCGTCGAAGCGGTCGCTGGGGCCCTGGACGCCGAGAATGGCGACGAGACCGCCCGTATGGTCGAAGACGGGGACGGCGATCGCAGCGAGATCCTCTTCGCGTTCCTCGTCGGCCTCGCCCCAGCCGCGTTCCCGCACCTCGGCCACGGTCGCGGCCAAGATTGCGGGATCGACGATCGTGCGGGACGTGAAGGCCGTCAGCTGAGCGGGCAGCTCCGTCTCCGAGCCGCGCCCACAGGCGAGGACGACCTTGCCCACGGCGGTCGCGTGCGCGACGCTGGGGCGCCCTACAAGCGCCGCTGAGCGCACGCTGCGGCGACTGGGCACGTGATCGACGGTGACGCCCTCGCCGGCGGCAGGAAGCGAGAGCGTGGCCGTCTCGCCCGTTGCCGCCTCGATCTGGTCCAGGATGGGGCGGGCAACCGTGCGGACATCGAGGCGCTGGAGGACGTGGGTACCGAGCTGGAGGAGACGAACGCCGAGGCGATAGCGGCCGGTGGCCTCGACCTTCTCGACCAGTCCGTGGCCGGCCAGGGTGCCGAGCAGGCGCGAGGCGGAGGAGGGGGAGACGTCGAGGCGGCGGGCGATGTCGTTCACGCCCAGCGGCTCGGGTGCCTCAGCCAGGAGCTCGAGCACGAGCAACGCACGCTCGACGGCGGCGACGGGTCGGCCGGGTGTTGCCATGTCGGCAATGGTACCCGGTCTCGTATGCTGTCGGCGATGGAGGCGGTGGAGACCCGATCGGCCCTCGCGGCCCTGCGCACGCACTTTCCTGCCCGCTGGCAGCTGGCGCTGCGCTTCGGGGTCGTGGTGGGCGCGCCGTTTGCGGCCGGCACCGCGGCTGGTGCGCATCCGCTGGGCGCGATCGCGGCCGCCAGCGCGCTGCTGATCCTGCTGATGGGACCGCCCGGCTACGGGATCGCCCGCCGGGCTCAGGTCATCGGCATCGCCGTCCTGATCGGCCTTGCCGCCGCGATCGGCGCACTCGTCCAGAACTACGAGGTCGTACTGGTGCTCCTGCTCCTGCTCGTCGGTGGGTTCTTCGCCGTCGCGCGCAAGGTCGATCGCTCGATGGCGACGATCGCGCTCGTGCCGATCGTCGGCCTCCTGATCGGCTCCGGCTCCCCCGACGGCCTGCGCTCCGCGATCGAGCTGCTCGCGGCCGCCTTGATCGGCGGTGGCCTGTACCTGCTCCTGCTCGATCGGGCGTGGCCCAGCCCGGAGCACCCGTCGGTCGCCCTTGAGGGTCGCTCACGGCGCCTCCTGCCCGCGCTGATCCTCGCACTGCCAGTGGGCTACCTCGTGGCCTCGGCGGTCGTCGATTGGCACATGGCGGCCTACGCCTTCGCGCTGCTCGCGATCCTCCTGATCCTCAACGCCCGCGGCGCGCACCGCACCACCCGGCATGAGCTGCTGGGCTTCCTCGTGATCCTCGCGCTCGTCGTCGCGGAGCTCCGCCTGGAGGCACGGGTCGACGTGATGGTCTTCACGGCGCTGGTGGTGGCGATCGTGGGTGCCTGGCGCGCCGATCGCGGCACAGTGCCGTTGTGGAGCATCCTCGGGACGCTGCTGGTGCTGATCGCGTCAGTGTCGTAGGTGGTTGACGGAGGGGTCTGGCCCCTTTGTTAACCGGTGAGGCTGGGGGGTAGGCGGTTGGTGGTTCACAGAGGGGTCTGGCCCCTCTGTGAAGTGGGTGCGTGTTGGTTGACAGAGGGGTCGGACCCCACTGGTCGTTGGTTAACAGAGGGGTCAGACCCCACTGTTAACCATGGGGGTAGACGCTAGGCGGTTTGTTTTCGGTGGTTCACAGAGGGGTCTGACCCCTATGTCAACCAACGACTGAGGGGCGGCCGAAGCCGCCCCTCAGGGAAGAACTCAGGTTGTGCTGCGGTCTCTAGTGGGAGACGGAGGCAGCAGCCTTCTCGGGCACCAGCATCTCCTCGGCAAACCGGGAGAGGCGGAAGGGCTCGATCAGGTCCGGCGTGCGATTCGTGGCGATCAGCTCTGCCATCGTCTCGCCGCAGACAGCGGAGGCCTTGAAGCCCCAGGTGCCCCAACCGGCGTCGATCAGGAAGTTATCGACCTCGGTCTTGCCCATGATCGGGCTGTAGTCCGGGGTCATGTCGCAGTAGCCGGTCCACTGGCGCTGGATCTTCAGACGCGCGAGGAGCGGCACCACGTCCAGGGCATTCGCCGTGGAGTGCTCGAGGAACGTGTTCGTCGAGCGCATGCTGTACGTCGTGTACGGCTCGATCTCCGAGCCGATCAGGACCTCGCCGCGATCCGTCTGCGAGATGTACGTGTGCAGCGAGGCCGACACGATGATCTTGTGGAGCAGCGGCTTGACGGGCTCCGTCACGAACGCCTGGAGCGGATGGTTCGTGATCGGGGTCTTGACGCCCGCGAGGTCGGTGACCTGCGTCGTCCAGCCCGCGACGGCACTCATCACGACGCCAGCATCGATCGGGCCCTGACTCGTATCCACGCCGATGCACTTGCCAGCCGAATCCTTGCGGATGGCCGTGACCTTCACACCCTGATGGATGTGACCGCCGCGCATCGAGAACTGGGAGCCGTAGCCCCAGACGACGGCGTCGTGGCGCAGCACCGAGCCCGGCGGGTGGTACAGCGCCGCCTCGATCGGGTACGGCACGTCGAGCGACATGTTGAGCTCGGGGCAGAGCTCCGCGATCTCGTCGCGGAAGATCAGCCGGGAGTCAACGCCGAGGACCTTGTTGGTCTCCGCGCGCTCGCGCTGCACGCGCACCGACGAGTCGGTGTGGGCGAGCGTGAAGTGGCCGAGATTCGACATCATCATGTTGAAGTCGAGGTCCTGGGACAGACCGCGCCACAGCTCCATCGAGCGCTCGTAGAACCGGATGCCCTCAGGCGTGCGGTAGTTCGAGCGGACGATGGTCGTGTTGCGACCCGAGCCGCCGGCACCGATGTAGTTCATCTCCAAGACGGCGATGTTCTCCGCCTTGATGCCGTGGTTCTTGACCAGGTAGTACGCCGTGCCGAGGCCGTGCGCGCCACCGCCGATGATGACGATGTCGTACGACTTCTTCATCGGGTACTTCTTGAAGAACGTGCGTCCTCGCAGGAGACCGCTCACGAGACTGCCACCCCTTCCGTACCGACGCCGAGCGCGTTCTGTGCGGGCGCGGCGACCTCATGCATGTTGACGTGATGGCCGGCATGGAGCAGCGAGTCGTGCACGTGCTCGATGACCTCGCCGCCGGTCATGATGTCGATCCGGTTCGGGCGGACGAACACCTTGCCGGCGACATGGCAGACCTTGCCGACCGTGAAGACCGGCTCGCCGTTCGAGACGGGGAGCTTCCAGTTCGCCTCGCGGGCGAACACCTCCTCGATGCCCTCGCCGACGAGCGAGAACAGCGACCAGCCGTCGGTGTGATCGACGACCAGCGCGGCATTGCCCTCGCCGGCCAGCTGACCCTGGAGGTCCTCGACGAGCGCGGCAGCGGTGCCGACCTCGCCGACGAAGATGACCTCGTCAGGGGTGATGCGGCCGATCAGCGTGCCGGAGGGCTGCTTGAGCCCGTCGAGCACTGCTTCCTTGCCAAAGCAGCGGACCTTCGCTGCACCTTTTACTTCAAACAGATCAGGCACGGAGCTTCACTCCCTCAGGGTCGTAGAAGGCGTGGTCGCCGATAGTCGCCGGCGCGCCTCCAATAGAGATGGTTCCGCCAGCCTTGGCGTGCTCGGTGGTGACCCACGCGAGTCCGACAGGGTGGCCGAGGACATACGACATCTTGGAGGACGTGACACGTCCGTTCAGATTGCCGCCGACCGTTACGATCGAGCCCTCTGCGGGGGTTGCCATACCGGGCTCCATCTGCCACGGGACGAGCGTCTCACGCGGGGTGCGACGCTGCGACCGTACCAGTGCAGCCTTGCCGACAAAGTCGGGCTTGTCGAGCTTCACGGCCCAGTCCATCGAGACCTTCCACGGGGTGGTCTCAAAGTCCGTGTCCTGGGAGATGATGATGTGGCCCTTCTCCAGGCGGAGGAGGCGCTGGGCGTCAAGGCCGAACGGCTTGATGTCCCACTCCTTGCCAGCCTCGAGAATCGCGTCCCACATCTCCACCGCGTGCGCGGCGGGGAAGTGGAGCTCGTAGGCGAGCTCGCCGACGAAGCCGAGGCGGATGGCCAGACAGGAGACGCCGTTGACCGTGATGCGGCGATGCCGCAGGTACGGGAACGACTCCTTGTCGATCGGATCGTCGCAGAGCTTTTCGAGCAGGTCACGGGCGTGCGGGCCGGCGACGTTGACGGCCGCCAGCGACGCAGTCTGGTTGACGACGAAGACGTCGAGGCCCCAGGCCTCGCGCCAGTCGAGCATCCAGGACTCGAGCCGCTCGGCGCCCGACGTGGTGACGGTGCAGTAGAACGCACCACCCTCGAGGGCGCAGACGGTGCCGTCGTCGATGATGACGCCGCCCTCTTCGAGCATCAGGCCGTAGCGCAGCTTGCCGGGCTCGAGGTCGGCGACGCGCATCGGGTAGATGCGCTCGAGGAACTCGACGACGTCCGGACCGGCCAGCAGGAACTTGCCGAGCGTGCCGACGTCGATGACGCCGACGCGATGGCGGACGGCCTCGTACTCGGCCTGCATGTCGCCGTACGAGAAGATGCGCTTCCACGGGCCGGCCCAGAGGGTCGACGCGCCCATCTCCAGATGCTTCTGGTGGAGCGGGGTGTGGCGCTCGATGTGGTGACGGGCACCGGCCGCGGCCTGCTCGATGCGGATCGGGCGGACGGGCGGGCGCAGGGTCGTCGGTGCCGAGACGCGCGCGGCCTCCGACGGGGTCTTGCGCTCGGCGATGGCACGCAGCTGGTCGGCGCAGAGGCGCCCCTGGCACGGTCCCATCGTCACCGTCGTGTAGCGCTTGAGCAGCTCGGCGGACTCGAAGCCCTCGTCGATCGCCTGCTCGACCTCCTTGACCGATACGTCCTCGCAGAGACAGACGTAGCCGGCGGTGCCGCACTGGCGCGGCTTCGAGGCGGGCGGGTTCACGTACAGGGGCAGTCCGGCCGCTGCGGCGGCACCGGCGTCCTTGCCCTGCTGCTCGGCCTCGGCCAGTGTGGTGCCCGGCAGTGCGGCATCACCGGCGAGGACGCACGGCAGGTCGTAGGCGAGGCGGGGGAGATGCATGTTCTGCTGGATCTCCGCGCCACAGGCGAGGATGTCGCAGCTGATCTCCTCCGTGGAGCCGCCCGTGCTGCGGACGACGACGCCGGAGAGCTTCTTGCGGCCCTTGGCCTCGACGATCTCGCCACTGATCTGGCGGTTGCCGACGCCGGTCGCGTCGACGCCGGGGCCGGTGACGACCGCGGCGATGGTCATGCCAGCCGCGGCGAGCGTCTTGGCGTGCTCGACGGCCTCCTGGGTCTCGGCCCAGACGACGGCCGTCTCACCCGGCTTGATGCCGTGGGCTCCGGCGAGGCGTGCGGCGCCACGCGCCATGAAGATGCCCGGCAGGTCGTTGTTCGGGAAGATGCGGTGCATCTCCATGCCGCCCGACGCGATCACGATGTTCGTCGGGTGGATGTGGAGCGTCTGCTCGGCAGTGATCGCCAGGACCATCGGGCCCTCGTAGATACCGACGGCGGACGTGCCGGTGTTCAGCTCGATGCCGGCGTTCGCCGCCACCTGCGCGGCGAGACCGTCGATGGCGTCCTTGGTCGGGCCCGCGGCGACGCGGAGACCGGGGGTGGAGCCCTCGTCGATGACCATCACGCGCTTGCCGGTCGCGGCAGCGGCGAGCGCAGCCGACAGGCCGGCCACACCGGCGCCGATGACGAGCACGTCGGGATGGCGATTGATGCGGTCGATATCGCGCGGCGCATCGCTCTTGTCCGAGAAGCCAAGACCGGCGACGCGGCGGATAACGCCCTCAGCCATCGGCCATGCGAACTTCGGCTTGATGCCGGCCTTGTAGTAGAAGCCGACGGGCATCAGCGGATGGAACTTGTCGATCACGTTGAGCGCGTCACGGTCGACCGACGGCCAGGCGTTCTGCCGCGAGACCTTCTGGCCATCCTTGGCCGCGCACATGCAGGCGCGGACGTTGACCTCGCCGTCAACCGTGACGAGGCAGTTCGGGCAATCGCCCGACAGGCAGTAGAGGCCACGCGGGCGGTGGTACTTGAAGGAGCGGGAGAAGACGCGGACGCCGTCCCGGTAGAGCGCCGCGGCGAGCGAGTCGCCCGGCTGGATGGCGACTTCGCGCCCCTCGAATTCGATGCTCACGCCGCGCCCTCCGTGTACTCCTCGCCCGGCTGCGCCAAGACGAGGTTCGTGCGTGTGTCGCGCACGATCGTGTACCAGCGGCGTGTGCCGCTGGAGTGGAACCACCGCTCCTTCTGCACGCCGGCGACGTTGGCGCGCAGCCACAGGTGGGCAATCGCCTCCTCGTCCGGAGCGTCAGGGGCAAGCGGGGGACGCACTTCGCCGCCGTACGAGAACTCGCTGACGGGGCGAAGGCCAAATGGGGTTTTGATGTGGAAGTGGCTCACAGTGATCTACAGGGTAGGGGGCGTATTTGGGCGGTGCATTGTGGAAGGTATACACACTAGGGGCGGTGTTTGCTGTACGTAACGCCGCTCACCCGGCCGTGTGCGGCCGGTAGCCTCTCTTCGGATGCCGTTCGCGCTGCAACGCGGTCGCCGCAGCCCCGGAATGATACCCGGACGTTCCCCCGTAGAAACTGCCCGCAGGAGAAGCCCGAAACGATGAAGTCCAGCCTTGAAATCGCTCAGGAGCACACGCTCCAGCCGATCGCCGACATCGCCGCCGAGTACGGCATCCTGCCGGACGAGTTGGAGCTCTACGGCCGCTACAAGGCCAAGATCGAGCTGTCGATCCTCGATCGCCTGAAGGATCGCCCCGACGCGAAGATCATCAACGTCACCGCGATCACGCCGACGCCTGCCGGCGAGGGCAAGACGACCACCTCCGTCTCGCTGACGCAGGGCATGGGCAAGATCGGCCGCCGCGCGATGCTCGCGCTGCGCGAGCCGTCGCTCGGCCCCGTCTTCGGCGTCAAGGGCGGCGCCGCCGGCGGCGGCTACGCCCAGGTCGTGCCGATGGAGGACCTGAACCTGCACTTCACGGGTGACGTCCACGCCATCACGGCCGCCAACAACCTGCTGTCGGCGCTCGTCGACGCGCACATCTTCCACGGGCACAGCCCGCAGATCGCCAACGTCACCTGGCGTCGCGCGATCGACGTCACCGACCGCTCGCTGCGCAACATCGTGACGGGCCTCGGCGGCGCCAAGAACGGCATCCCGGCCGAGTCCGGCTTCGACATCACCGCGGCCTCCGAGGTCATGGCGATCATGGCACTGGCCACCGACATGAAGGATCTGCGCAGGAAGCTCGGCGCGATCACCGTCGGGTACACGAAGGCGGGGGATCCCGTCACCGCTGAGGACGTCAAGGCGGCCGGCTCGATGGCCGTGCTCCTGCGCGACGCGATCAAGCCGAACATCGTGCAGACGCTCGAGGGTCAGCTGTGCCTGATGCACTGCGGTCCCTTCGCCAACATCGCCCATGGCAACAACTCGATCATCGCGGACCGCATCGGCCTCAAGCTGGGCGAGTTCCTGATCACCGAGTCCGGCTTCGCGGCCGATCTCGGCATGGAGAAGTTCATGGACATCGTCTGCCGCGTCGGCGGGCTCAAGCCGCACGTCGTCGTGATCGTCGCGACGGTGCGCGCGCTGCGCCACCACGGCGGCGGCGACTGGCAGACGACGGCCGAGATGGCGCAGATGCGCTCCGAGGTCGAGATCGGCATGGCGAACCTCGCCAAGCACATCGAGAACGTGCGCGCCTTCGGCATCCAGCCGGTCGTGACGATCAACACCCGTCCCGACGACGAGCCCGAGCTGCTCGAGCTGATCAAGACGCTCGCGCTGGAGGCCGGCGCCTACGGTGCCGCCATCCACAACGGCTTCGGCGCCGGTGGCGAGGGTACGACCGAGCTGGCGGAGATCGTCTGCGCCGCCGCGGACGAGCCCTCGAACTTCAAGATGCTCTACGAGGACTCCGACCCGGTCGCCCAGAAGATCGAGACGATCGCCAAGACCGTCTACGGCGCCGACGGCATCGATCTGTCGCCGGCTGCGAAGGCCGCGATCATCCGCTTCGAGAAGGAGGGCATCTCGCACCTCCCGATCTGCATGGCGAAGTCGCACCTGTCGCTGTCGCACGATCCGACGCTGCGCAACCGTCCGACCGGCTTCACCGTGCCGATCCGCGACATCCGCTCCTATACGGGAGCCGGCATGCTGGTGCCGCTGTGCGGCGACATGCTGCAGATGCCCGGACTCGGTGCTGTGCCGGCCGCGAATGCCATCGATCTGGCCGACGACGGCACGGTCGTCGGGCTGTTCTAGGGCCGTAGCGACAACGCCCCCTGTGTCCCGCCCGCCGGCAGGACACAGGGGGCGTTTTTTGTTGGTGTCCAGCTTTCCCGGTGACGGTGCCGTCGTTGGCGAGGTCGATCCGCGTTGGCCATGATGGCCGGGGTGTGGCTGGGTGGTTGTGTCCTGCCACGCTGCTCGTGCTTTGGCTGCACGGGGGCCGTTTGGTCGTGGTGGTGGCCGCTTGTTCTTCGGCTGCGCAGCGGCCGTTTGGTCGCGCTGCTGGCCGCTCGTGGTGTCGGGGGTCTGGCCCCATTGTTCACGCCGCGGGCGGTGGAGCAAGCGTTGCCGGTTCCTCTCTGGCGTGAACAAGG
>CAJCBN010000131.1 GCA_903960645.1 uncultured Actinomycetes bacterium
GACCACGCCTCGAACGGCTGCATCCCGATCATGCCCTCCACGATCGAGTCGAGCAGGGCGCACTGCTCGGCCGTCGCCCGCTCGGCGGCCAGCGCAGCGGCGCCACCCTCGACGACCGCGCGCTCGGTGGCGAGGTCCTCGAGCTCATGCGCCTCGGGCGCCTCCGCTTCGGGCAGCAGCGCCTGCGCGGCGCCCGGGGTGATGAAGGTGCCACCGCCGCGACCACGTCGCGTCTCGATCAGCCCGGCGCTGCGCAGCACGACCAGCGCACTGCGCAGGGACACCGCGGAGATCCCGAGCGCCGAGGCCAACTGCATCTCGGAGGGCAGGCGATCGCCGGGCTTGAGCAGGCCGAGGCCGATCGCCTCGCCGAGGCGGGCGACGGTCTCCGCGACCGCACCCGCCCCGCGAACCGGCGTGAAGACGGTCCGCTGGACGAGGCGGTCGACGGTTTCCCGTTCGGTCTCAGGGGCGACGCGGGTCACGCGTCGCCAGCAACCTCAACCGAGGCGTCCTCGATCATCTCCTCGAGCTCGTAGCTGTCGTGCACCTCGGCCATGTGCGCATTGACCTGCTCGATCAGCTCCTCCATCGAGTCGGCGCGGATCTCGGTCTTGCACTCATGCTCGTTGCAGGTCCACTGGCGGGCCATGATCAGCCGGCCTCGACACCAATGACGAAGTCCAGGTTCGGATCGAGGATGTCGTCGATCAGGGTCTGGTCCGGCGTGATGTTGAGCTCGCGGCAGCGGTTCTTGTAGTGGCGGACCTTCTGCAGCTGGTACTTCTGCAGGTCGAGCTCCGGCACGAAACGCTGGTACTCGAGCATGCCGATGGCGTTGCCGCGGTACAGGTTGATCGCGTCGTGGACGACCTGCTCGAGCTCAGGGCGCTTCTCGATCAGCTCGCGGCAGGCCGCGGTGCCGAACGTGATGTGGCGGCCCTCGTCGGCGACGATCTGCTTGAAGCCGTGGCGGAGGGTGCCGAGCTTGCCCCAGATGCTGCAGGTGTCGATGACGATCTCGTACGACGGCATCGTCAGGACGCCCTCGACCCAGATGTTGTAGAGCGTCGAGAAGCGGACGAAGCCCTCTTCGACGGCCTTCAGATCGCCGGCGTGGCAGGCATCGAGCAACTGATGACCGAAGTACGGCAGCCCCTCGTAGACGGGCTCGCCGGTCGAGTAGCGGCCGGTCGGGTCGACGGTCTTCTCGCGGTCGATCCAGTACTCGCGCAGCTCCTCGGGGTCGACGGCGCCGACGACCTTCTCGTGCCACATGGCGAAGAACTGCGAGTGCCGCGCCTCCTCCATCATGAAGGTGGAGAGGAACATGGTCCAGTCGAACTTGCCGAGGGCGTGCGACGCGTAGATCATCGGCAGCGTCTCGTCGGTGACCTCCTGCTCGCCGCCGAGGAAGCGCACGGTGATCATCACGATGCCGCGCTGCTGCTCGGGGGTGAGCTCCTGGAAGTCACGCGCGTCGGCCTCGTAGTCGAGGTCGCCCGGGTCCCAGAACTTCCGCATGGCCTTCTCGTACTTGCGGTAGATCGGCCCCGCCATCATGTCGCGGCTGAAGCGAAGTCGCGATTCGAGTGTGCGTTCGGGCTGTTCCTCGATGGTGGCCATGTCTCTCCTCTGCAAGATAGAACGTTGAAACTAGAGGTTATAGTAATGGCCAGAGCGCGGCTGTCAAGGCCGATCTCTTCCGTGCCTATTCTTGTCGTTATACTGCGAAAAGCATGAAGAAAGCGGATCTTGCCCTGGAAAACCTGCGTCATCTCGTCACGCTGACGTCGATTGCCCCGTCGTTGAGCGGTGCGCAGCGCGTGGCGATCGATCGAATGATCACGGACTTGACCGAGCGCGTGGGGCCAGTCGTACCGAAGCGGCGCGCGGCCGCGATCCTCAACATCTCCACGCAGGCACTCGACACATGGTTGAAGCGCGGTCGCCTTCAGGTCGCGCAGACGTCTCAGGGATCGCGTGTCGGCGTTGACACGGCGGCTCTCGTCTGGACGGCGAACCAGATTCCCGCGGGCACGGCACGCCCCGGCCGCGTGGTCGACCGCGCGCGCGAGTTGACCCGGCGGCGCGAGGAGTTCTGGCGGTTCAACGAGGCCGCGAGTGTCGCCGAGGGCCAGGCGTTCGCGACACTCTCCTTCGCGGAGAGGATTGTGCAGCTCGACGCACACTATGCGACGATCAACGCGCTGGCCGCGGTGAAGCTCAGATCTCGCGCTCCGGTGCCGACGAGCGAAGCGGCGGTGGCTCGGTGAGCGAGGGCCTCAGGCTCATCGACCTCCTGCGCTCCCTCGATCGTCATGGCGTCCGTTACGTGATCATCGGCGGCGTTGCCGTCGGCCTGCACGGGTATGCCCGCGCGACCAAGGATCTCGACGTGATCATCGAGCCGAGCGCCGAGAACATCGAGCGCCTCTGGGCGTTCATCGAAGACGTGGACGCAGAGCCTCTGACGATCGGCGACTTCGAGGCGCGCGAGCTGCCGCTGCCGTTCGAGCCGCAATCGATTCTCGAAGGTGGCGGCAACTGGCTCTTGCGGACGCGGTTCGGACGCATCGACATCATGCAGTACGCGGAAGGCGCCCCCGAGTATGCCGAGCTCGCGGCCGAGAGCGATCTGGGCGATCTCGAAGGACTGTCGGCACCGGTGCGCGTCTGCAGCCTGCGTGATCTCCTTTCCATGAAGCGCGCCGCCGGACGCAGCGTCGATCTCGTCGACATCGAGCGCCTTACGCTCATCCGCCCCGACGCGGAGTAGGCACCTCACTACAGTCAAGGCCATGCAGCCTGGACACCTGATCCACCACGAGCCCGTCGAGACCTCGATCACGGGAGCCCGCGCCTGGCGCGTCCGCTACCTATCGCGCGACATCGCCGAGCGCGATCAGGAGACGACTGGCCTCGTGATCGCGCCGGAGGCCGCCGGGACCGACCGCCCGGTCGTCACGTGGTGCCACGGCACAACGGGCCTCGGCGATGCCGCCTGCCCGTCGGCGCAGCCCGATCCGGCGCGCGAGCTGACCGGCTACTTCACACCGCAGTCCACACAGCAGATCGATTACGGCGTGCCGGGCCTGCAGGCCATGATTGACGCCGGCTGGGTGGTATGCGCGACCGACTACCAGGGCCTCGGCTCGCCCGGCGTCCATCAGTACATGGCCAGTCGCACGAACGCCCGTGACGCCGTATTCATCGCGCGCGCCGCGCGCCATCTCGACGCCGGTGCCGGCGTTCGCCTGGCCGCGATCGGCTGGTCGCAGGGCGGTGGCGCGGCGGCGGCCCTCTGCGAGCTCGACGTCGCCGACTTCGGCGACCTCGACCTTGTCGGCAGCGTGCTCTACTCCCCCGGCGTCGCGTCGGTGGCGCTCGCGATGCCGAGCGGCGAGTCGGCTGCCCTCTCCGATCCCAGCGTGGCGCCGTCTGCGCACCTCGTGATGATGATCGCGGGCGTGGCCGCTGCCACCGACGGACTCGACCTTGGCGATCTCCTCACCCCGCTCGGCGTCGAGCACATCGAGACCGCCTGGAACCACCAGCCGGTGCATCACCTCGACGACACGATCAAGCGGCTGTTTCACCTGCGGGGCGCCATCATTCGCGCTGATCCGCAGAACTTCGACGCGTGGAAGCAGGCCATCGTGGCGAGCTCGGCCGGCCGCACCGCGCCGCTGTGCCCGATCCTGATGTGCGTCGATGGCTTCAACGGCGGCGCGGTCGTACCCGTCGCCTGGCAGGACGCCTACGCACAGATCGTGGCGGGGCTCGGCGCGAGCATCGAGCGCCTCGAGTTCCCCCACGACGACCACTTCAGCCTGCCCGGTGCTGCTGCACCGCAGGCGCAGGCGTGGCTCGCCACGCGTCTGCACTCCTAGCCGAGGGTCAGAGCGTCAGGGGCCGCTGAAGCGCATCAGCGGGCGGTTGGCGGCGTCGACCTGCGTCCAGTCGAGCGGCGAGGTGCAGGTACCGGAGCGTGCGGCGCCACCGTTCCACGCCAGCTGCAGGCAGGCCTGAAGGGCGATCTGGCCGAGCGCGTTGGGGTGGATCGCCTCCTGCGCCTGGAAGGGACTCAGGGTACGCAGCATCGAGACGCGCTCGGCCTGCGAGACACGCGTGGGCCCGGCGGGGAGCTGGTCGACGTGGTCATCCGTCTTGGCGCACAGCTCGCGACCGGCGAAGGCCGTCTCGATATCCATGAACTCGACCGGCTGGCCCGTGGCCTTCGCGGCGCGCTGGGTGGCCGCGCGAAGCTGGGCGTTGAGCACGGGAATCCGCGTCCCAATCCACGTGACGTCGGAGTCGTAGAACGGACAGCCACCGGTGTCGAAGCGGCCCTTGTAGGTCTCGGGATAGCGCATGGCGGTGGCGATCGGCATCGGGTAGCCCTGCACGATCAGCTTCCACTCGCCCGCCGCATAGCCCGCGTTGCGCATGGTGCCGTTGATGCGCTCGATGGCGCCCTGCACCTTGTTCCCGACTGCGGCGAGGGCCTCGTCGGACAGCTTCTGCTGCACGCCGGCGTTCTTCTGACACGTCGTCGTGAGCGGCGCGGGCCGTGCGAACGCGGCGACGCAGGCCAGGATGATCTTCGAGAAGCCCATGTCGTTGCCGCCGATCGAGAGCACGACGAGCTTGACCTCGGCGCGCTTGGCGACGGCGTCGAGCAGCGTCAGCTGGCCGTACTTGTCCGTGCCGTTGACGCCGCGGTCGATGCCGGGCTTCCAGTCGCCGACGAGGTTCGACTTCGAGGTGGTGATCGCACCGGAGCAGGCGATGTTGACGCCGGTGATGCCGTCGATGTGGATCTCGGCGCTCTTCGAGCGGTGGCACTTGGCCTCAGACTCACCGGTGGCGGTGTCCCAGTAGGCGTTGGCGCCGGCGTCGATCAGGCCGAAGTTGCCCTTCTTGCCAACGTTGCCGTTCCAGCGGCCCGCCTCGCCGGAGATGAACGAGTCGCCGAGCGAGACGGCCACGTCGCTGCCGGGCGTGATGCGGTCGAGCACGCCGGTCCGCCATGCCGACGGCACAGTCGGGGCACCGTCGCACGACAGCGCGGCGCGCGAGGAGTACTGCACCATCGGGTCGAGGTAGTCGCGCTTGAAGTCGGCCATCGCGGCCGGGTCCTCGATGATGTAGCCGAACTCCTGGAGCTGGTTGGGATAGGCGTTCTGGGAGCCGACGTAGAAGGCCGCGTCATCGACGGCGATGACCTTGCCGTGCAGCGCGGGCTGGTTCCCGCTGGGCCAGGTGTCGGCGTTCGAGTAGCGGAAGCGCGCGATCGTCAGCGACGAGCAGATCGCCTTCGTCGCCGCCGCGTCTGAGGCGACCAGCTTGCGCACGCGCTTGCGCATCACCGCCATCGTGCTCGGCGGATCCGACGAGTAGCCCTCGAACGTGCTGATCGCGCCCTTCTCGTTCGAGACGACGATGGTCACGGGGACGCCATCGACGACCTTGCGTGCCAGGGCGTCGAAGAGGCGCACGTCGTACGACGGGTCGA
The DNA here is from genome assembly GCA_903960645.1 of uncultured Actinomycetes bacterium. Taxonomy (GTDB): domain Bacteria; phylum Actinomycetota; class Thermoleophilia; order Gaiellales; family F1-60-MAGs149; genus F1-60-MAGs149. The sequence continues at coordinate 5,519 of CAJCBN010000131.1, forward strand.
CGGCGCAGCTGAAGATCGCCTCCTGCTGGCCGATCACGATGCGCTTCTCCGCCGACTCGACGAGCGCCCGCAGCGCGGTGTCGCTCGGATTGTCGCCGTCCCACTTCGGGTCACCGTTCATGGTGTTCGGCAGCGGCGGCAGCTTGCAGCCGGAGTCGGAGCGGTCGGCCTTGGAGACCTCGCGCGGGTCGCGCGTGCCCGCCACGCGCCCGGTGTCGATGTAGCCAGCGCGGCCCACGCCGAGCACGGTCACCTCGCCGACCGGCGCGGTGGCGGTGGGTGCACGCCGGCTGGGGCAGTTCGCCCCGCCGTTCTCCGGCACCAGCGTGTTGGAGTGCTTGACGCTCCAGGTCGGATACGTGCAGAGCTCGGTCCAGAGGACGTCGAGGAAGCGCTGCGCGCTCACCGCGCCGGGGCCGCGCACGACGACGCCGACGTCGGTGACCGGGTTGGTCGACTGCAGGTAGCTGTCCGACCACATGTTGATGCCGGAGCTGTAGGCGACCTTGCCGTCGGCGGCCACGATCTTCGAGTGGTTCCAGGAGAAGCCGCTGAGGCCGAGCGTGTTCTTGTGCAGCGCCAGCACGATCCGCAGGTTCGGCGCGGCCTTCTCCAGGTCGCGGTGCAGGTTGCGGAGCTTGCGGACCGAGAACGGCGCGGCGGGCTGGTGTCCCCAAACCATCCGCACGACGGGGCGACGCCCGGCCGCGTCGGCCTCGCGCACGCCAGCGATCAGAGCCTCACGGAAGCCGCCGTCGGCGATGCCGGCAAGGCTCGACACGTCAACGGTCGTGGTGGCGTTGGCGATGATTGAGCGGATCGTGTCGAGCATGCGCTGCTGCACCGCACCGGAGCTACACACGTCCGTGCGGCCCCAGCAGTCCTGCGTGCGCACGAGCCATCCGGGTGCGGTGCCGCCGGCGCCGTCAAGGGTGTTGCCCGTCGTCTCTTCCCACAGCAGGCCCTCCGAGGAGTCGGAGCCCGTGCGGCGCTCCATGTCGCGAATGGCCTGGACCACCGCAGCGATGTGCGGCGTCGGCGAGGCGATGAGGTGGCTCAACTCGCGCGCGGCCATCGTGACGTCCGGCCCGCCGTTCGCGCCCGGCGCGGTCCAGATGACGGTGGGCGTCCCACGCGGGCCGACGGTGACGCGCGGCCCGTACATCGCACCGGTGGTCCCGATCTGCGTCGGATCCGCCCAGGTCCCATCGACACCGAGGCGCACGACGATTGCATCCAGCCCCTCGCCCAGCCCACGGTAGGCGAGCACCGCGCGGCCGCCTGCGGCCATGGCGACCTGCGGCGAGTCGGCGCCCGTGATCGCGACGACGCGTTGCCACCCCTGCGGATCGAGCGAGGCGACCTGCACGCTCGCGTCGTCGCCGGCGAGCGCCGTCCACGCGACTACGAGGCGCTCGGCACCGC
>CAJCBN010000132.1 GCA_903960645.1 uncultured Actinomycetes bacterium
CATGGAGACCGCCACGCTGCTCACGCTCGCGCCGCTGCGCGGCATCTCCGCCGGATCCTTCCTCGTCTGTTCGAACGTCGTCGATGCTCCGGCCACCCAGTGGACGGCCGACGAGCACCGCGCTGCCTTCCTGACCGCCGCGCCCGTCGCCCTGGGCGCCCTCCTCTCGGAGCCCAAGCCCAAATGAGCCGTCGCGTCGTGCTGATCATCAATCCCGCGTCTGCCAACGGCAAGACCGGGCAGGAATGGCCGGGCCTGGTCGCCGAGGCGCAGCGCCTGGGCCTGCGCGTCGAGGAGCGCATGACCGAGGCCGCCGGGCACGCCACCGAGCTGGCCCGCGAGGCGAGTATGGCGGGTGCTGACGTCGTGGTCGCCGTTGGTGGCGACGGCACCGTGCACGAGGTCGTCAATGGCCTCGTCGGCCCGGGTGGCACCCCGTTCGGCAGCGCCGCGCTCGGCGTGATTGCTCGCGGCACCGGCCGCGACTTCATCCGCAGCCACGCGATTCCCACGAAGGCGGCCGACGCGCTCCGCGCCATCGCCGAGGGACCGATCCGGGCAATCGACGTCGGCGAGTTGATCGCCACCGATGATCCCGAGGGCGGCCGCCGCTTCGCGAATGCCGCCTCGTGCGGCGTGACGGGCGCGATCGCGCTGCGTGCCAACCAGATGTCGAAGCGCCTCGGTGGCACGCCGACGTTCCTGATCGCGGCCTTTCAGGGCTTCCGCGGGTACACCAACACACCGATTCACGTGGAGCTCGACGGCCGCCCGATGGACGTCACCGCCTCCTGCGTGGTCTGCGCGATCGGCCACTCGCTCGGCGGTGGCATCAAGGTCGCCCACGGCGCGCGCCAGGACGACGGCCTGCTCGACATGGTGCTGGTCGGCGACGTCGGTGCGAAGGACCTCGCCCTCAACCTCCACCGTCTCTACACGGGCACGCTCGGCGAGCACCCCGAGATCACGCACGTCAAGGGCGTCGAGGTGAAGGTGTCGGGCGCAACGCCGCTGCAGATCGAGGCCGACGGCGAGCTGACAGGAATCACACCCGCTACGTTCCGCTGCCTGCCCGGCGCGTTGCGTCTGGTCACGGCCGAGTGATGCGCAGCCTGCGGATCGTCGGCCTGCTCGCGGGCCTGCTGCTGATCGCCGCGCCGTCCGCGTCGGCCCACGCGACCATCGAGCTCCGCGGCGAGCGCCCGGTTGCCGGCACGCGCGGCACGCTGACCATGACCATTCCCCACGGCTGCGGCGTGGACCAATCCACCGATCGTCTGGTCGTACGGCTCGGCAGTGCCTGGGGCCGCGTCCGCCCGGTGGCCCCCGCCGGGTGGACCGTGTCGGTCGCCCGCGCCACGAGCGGACGGTGGACGATCACCTGGCGCGCGACGGCAGGCGGACTGCCGAACACCGCGGTCGGCGATTTCACCACCGCCGTCCGGTGGCCGCAGACTCCGGGGATCTACAAGACGCCGACGTTCCAGCACTGCGGCGCGACCCTGATGGCCTGGAGCGACCCGTTCACCACCGCCGCCACAGCGGATGCGGCCTACCCGCCGGTCTACCCGGTTCCGCGGATCCAGATCCTGCCCGCGGGCTGAGATTGCACAGAGGGGCCAGACCCCTCTGTGCAGTTGGCGTCCCGATTGCGCAGAGGGGTCTGGCCCCTCTGTGCGGATATAGTCGCGGCATGAGAATCCTGAGCCTGCTCGGCGCCGTTGCTGCCCTCGCCCTCGTCGTCGCCGCCTGCGGTGGAGGCACGGAATACCAGACGGCCGACGCCGTCAAGGCCTTCAACGCCTATCAGGACAATGCGAAGTACGGCATCGCCCTCGCCTGCCCGGAGACGGTTCCTGCCGACGCGGAATTCGACTGCACGTTCTCGACGAAGGGCGGCACGCCGCAGAAGGCGACCTTCGTGATCGAGCAGGACAAGCTCGAACCGACCGATGAGCAGGCCATGGGGCAGGCGATGCTCGACGCAACGACGCCGCAGTTTTGGGGTGACAACACGCTGCCGGGCATCGTGGATTCGATCAACGCCGACCAGATCGTGAAGGCGGCCGACCTGAACTTCACCATCACCTGCCCGAAACTAACCAGCTACACGGAGACGTACTCCTGCACCGTCGACGATGGCAAGGGCGACACGTTCAAGACCCCCTTTGCGTTCTCGCAGGTCGAACCCGGCGTCTGGTCGTTGGTGCCGGCTGATGAGGACGGATTTTCCACGGAACTCGCCAACATTTTCAACGCGATCAACTCCGGCAGTTAGACGGCCGCGCATGGAACCCGGACCTCGCTGCGCATCGGCGCGCTGGTCTTAGCCGGGAATCGCCGCGCGGATCTGCGTGAGCGCAGCCTCAAGGGCGGCCGGGTCGCCGCCGCTACGGCCGAGCTCGACGCCGGCCAAGAACGTCGCGATCGGCGCTGCCGGGCGCACCACGCCGTGCGCCGCATCGGCGGCGAGGGAGAGCAGCGCCGCCACGGTGGCGGGATCACCCACCCAGGCGAGCCCCTCATCGTTCATCGCCGCGACCGCTCGGGCCGCGAATGCCTCGACGTCCTCC
>CAJCBN010000133.1 GCA_903960645.1 uncultured Actinomycetes bacterium
ACGCCGCGCAGCAGCGATTCGGCGACGGAGCCCTGCTCGGCCAGCAGGCCGGCGAGCAGGTGGAGCGGAGTCAGTTCGGGGTTGCCCGTGATGCGGGCGCGCTCGGCAGCGGTGGCAAGAGCCTCCTGCGCCTTCACGGTCAGCTTGTTCGGATCCATGGTGGTTCTCTTCTGGTTGGGATGATGGGGATGACGGCAGGTGGTCAGTGCAGCCGTCGGCGGCGGATGACGATCTCCGCGCCGGGCGGCGGCTGGTAGGGCACGATCTCGCGCTTGTAGGAGCGGTGGACGCTGTCCACCTCGACCTGCAGGGCGCGCGCGGCCTCGTCGAGCGCGGCGCCGAGGTCCTCAATCTGGCCCTCGAGCTGGGTGACGCGATCCTCGAGGCGCAGGACGTGCTCGACGCCCTGCAGCGACAGGCCGAGGCCGGAGGCGAGCTCGGTGATGCGACGCAGGCGCTTGAGCTCCGCGTCGGAGTAGAGGCGCGTGCCGCCGGAGGTGCGGCGCGGACGCACGAGGCCGCGGGTTTCGTAGAGCCGAAGCGTCTGCGGGTGCATCCCGACGAGCTCGGCGGCGACGCCGATCATGTACTTGGGGGTGTCCTCGTTCACGCGAACAGCTCCGCCCGTGGATCGTTGCCGCCGTCGAGCGCGGCGAACTTCTCGAGCGCCTCCGTCTGGGCCGTGGACAGGGTGCCGGGCACAATCAGCCGCAGGCGGACGAGCAGCGAGCCTGCGTCACCCCGCTCGGACGGTGAGCCGAGGCCGCGGACGCGCAGCATCTTGCCGTCGGTGGAGCCGGCGGGCACCTTCACGCGCACGCGCTCGCCGAGCGGCGTCGGTACGTCGATTTCGGCGCCCAACGCGGCCTCGGGGAACGTCACCGGCACGTCGACGACGACGTCCTTGCCGCGACGCGCGAAGCGCTCGGAGGGCAGCACCTGGACGACGACCCAGAGGTCGCCGGCGGGGCCGCCGTGCTCGCCGTCGAGACCCTTGCCGCGCACGCGGATGCGCGCGCCGTCGACGATGCCGGCGGGGATCTTGACCGTATAGCGCTTGGTGCGCCGCGTCTTGCCGGCGCCGTGGCAGGTGCCGCACGGCGTCTCGACGATGCTGCCGTGGCCGCCGCAGCGCAGGCACGGCTCGCTGATCGCGAAGAAGCCCTGGTTGACCTGACGCTCGCCCGTGCCGCCACAGTCCGGGCAGGCCGAGCGCTTGGTGCCGGGGGCGGCACCCGTGCCGCCACAATCGGCGCAGTTGACGTCCTTGTCGACCGGCACCGTCACGCGGGCGCCGCGCAGTGCGTCGTCGAACGAGAGCGTCACGCGCGTCTCGAGGTCGACGCCGCGGCGCGGCTGGGGGCGGCCGCGGCCGGTACCGCCGCCGCGCCGCCGTCCGAAGATGTCGCCGAAGAGGTCGGAGATGTCGAAGCCGCGGTCCTGCGCGAAGTCGCGGAAGGCGTTGGGGTCGAAGCCGCCCTGCGCGCCAAGGCCGCCAGAAGCGCCGAACTGGTCGTAGGCCTTGCGCTTCTCCGGGTCCGACAGCGTGTCGTAGGCCGCCGAGATCTCCTTGAAGCGCTCCTCGGCCTTGGGATCATCGGGGTTGGCGTCGGGGTGATGCTGCCGCGCGAGCTTGCGGTAGGCCTTCTTGATCTCGTCTGCCGTGGCGCTGCGAGCGACGCCGAGCACCTCGTAGAGGTCACGCATGCGCCACCTCCTGCACGAGCGCCGCGGGGTCGACCGGCGAGAGGACGATGCTGTTGCCGCCGACGGTGATCAGCGAGGTGCGCTTGACGTCGGTCACGAAGGCGTGCGCCCAGCCGGTGCCGGCGATACGAAAGCGCCCCCGATAGCCGTAGAGGCCGCCGCTCCCGAGCCGCAGCCCGAGCGTGGCCTTGCCGACGTGGCGCTCGACGCGGCCGCTGATGCGCGTCGATCCAACGCGACGCTCGATCACGAGCCCGTCGGCCTCGAGGCGATAGCCCGTCGGCTGGGTGTACCGCAGCCACAGGGCGAGCCCACCGAGCCCGATCGCGACCACCAGCATCACGAGCGCCTGCAGCGCATTGCCGCTCGAGGCGCCAACGCCACTCCCGGTCCACGCGAGCATCACGACGCCCCAGAAGACGACGGTGACGAACTTCTCGGACCCGCCCAGCGGGGCAGCGGGGAAGGTGACAGGACCGCTGCTCAGGACACGGCTCCGGCGACCACAACACGGGCGGGCCGCAGGACGCGATCGCCCAGCAGGAAGCCCTTCTGGATCACCTCGAGGATCGTGCCCTCCGGCGCGTCGGCCGGCTGGGACAGGAGCGCCTCGTGGCGGTGCGGGTCGAACAGCTCGCCCGTCGGGTCGAGCTCGGCGACGCCCTCGCGCTCGAGCAGCGTCCAGAGCGCGCGATGCACCAGCGAGACGCCATCGGCGATCGCCTCGTTCTCGGCCGTCTCGAAGGCGCCGAGCGCACGCTCGAGGTCGTCGAGCACGGGCAGGAGATCGTGGAGCAGCCGCTCGGCGGCCCGCTGGCGGAGCTCCTCGTGCTCGCGCGCCATGCGCTTCTTGTAGTTGTCGAACTCGGCGGCGAGCCGCCGCAGCTGGTCGAGGTGATCATCGCGCTCGCGCTCGGCGCGGGCCACGGGATCGAGCTCCTCCTCGACCAGCGCCTCGGCATCGGCCGGGGAGGTCGGCTCCTCCCCGCCATCATCGGCGGGGAGGGCCTGCTCCTCAGGGGCGTGCTCGCTCACGAGCGCGCCGTCGTATCCGGATCGACGACCTCGGCGTCCTCGATGAGCTCCTCATCGGACTCCTCTTCGCTGGTCGTGGAGCCGCTGCCGTCGCCGCTTGGCGCCGACTGCTGGGCCTCCTTGTAGACCTGCTCGGCGAGCGCGTACGAGGCCTCCTGGAGGGCCGTCGCCTTCTGCCGGATCGCCTCGGGCTCGGTGCCCTCGAGTGCCGTGCGCAGCTCAGCTGCGGCGGCCTCGATCTGCTCCTTGACGGAGGCGTCGACCTTGTCGCCGTGCTCGGCGACGGTCTTCTCCGTCTGGTAGAGCAGCTGCTCGCCGGTGTTCTTGGCCTCGACCAGATCGCGGGCGTTCTTGTCGGCGTCGGCGTTGGACTCGGCGTCCTTGACCATCTGCTGGATCTCGTCCTCGCTGAGGCCCGAGCCGCCTTCGATGCGGACCTGCTGCATCTGGCCGGTGCCCTTGTCGGTGGCGGAGACGTTGAGGATGCCGTTGGCGTCGATGTCGAAGGTGACCTCGACCTGCGGCATGCCGCGCGGTGCGGCCGGGATCCCGACGAGCTGGAACTTGCCGAGCGTCTTGTTGTACGTCGCGATCTCGCGCTCGCCCTGCAGCACGTGGATCTCCACGGACGTCTGGCCGTCCTCGGCCGTCGAGAAGACCTCCGACTTGCGCGTCGGGATCGTCGTGTTGCGCTCGATCAGCTTGGTCATCACGCCGCCCTTGGTCTCAATGCCGAGGCTGAGCGGGGTGACGTCGAGCAGGAGGACGTCCTTGACGTCGCCGCGCAGGACGCCGCCCTGGATGGCCGCGCCGATCGCAACGACCTCGTCCGGGTTGACGCCGCGGTGCGGCTCCTTCTCCGTGATCTCCTTGACCTTGTCCTGGATGGCGGGCATGCGCGTCATGCCGCCGACGAGGATCACGTCGTCGATGTCGGAGGCCTTGAGCCCCGCGTCGGCGAGCGCCTGCTTGGTCGGGCCGACGGTGCGCTCGACGAGATCGCCGACGAGCTCCGACAGCTTGGAGCGGCTGAGGCCCAGATCGAGATGCTTCGGCCCCGAGGCGTCGGCCGTCACGAACGGCAGGTTGATCTGCGTGGACTGCGTGGAGCTGAGCTCGATCTTCGCCTTCTCGGCGGCCTCGTAGAGGCGCTGCAGGGCGAGCTTGTCCTGCGACAGGTCGATGCCCTGCTCCTTCTTGAACTCCGCGACCATCCAGTCGACGATCGCCTTGTCGAAGTTGTCGCCGCCGAGGTGGTTGTCACCGGCGGTGGCCTTCACCTCGAACACGCCGTCGGCGAGCTCAAGAACAGAGACGTCGAACGTGCCGCCGCCGAGGTCGAAGACGAGCACCTTCTGCTCGCCCTCCTTCTCGACGCCATAGGCCAGCGCCGCGGCGGTCGGCTCGTTGATGATGCGCAGCACGTTGAGCCCGGCGATGCGGCCGGCGTCCTTGGTGGCCTGACGCTGGGCGTCGTTGAAGTACGCGGGAACGGTGATGACGGCGTCGGTGACCGGCTCGCCGAGCTTGGCCTCGGCGTCGGCCTTGAGCTTGCCGAGGATCATGGCCGAGATCTCCTCGGGGGAGAACTCGCCGTCGCCGGCACTGACTCGGGCGTCGCCGTTCTGGCCGGCGATCACCGTGTACGGGATCATCGTCATCTCCTCGGAGACCTCATCGGACTTGCGTCCCATGAAGCGCTTGATCGAGAAGATCGTGTTTTCCGGATTGGTGACGGCCTGGCGCTTGGCGGGGGTGCCGACGAGACGCTGGCCGTCCTTGCTGAAGGCGACGACCGACGGGGTGGTGCGCCCGCCTTCCGCGTTCTCGAGAACGGTGGGCTCACCGCCCTCGAGGACTGCCATGCAGGAGTTGGTGGTGCCGAGATCGATGCCGATGACGCGACCCATGTGGGGATTGCCTCCGTGATTGGATGAATGAGGTGGAACGGGAACAGCGGGCGCCGACAGGATCAGCGCGTATGCGCATCCTACAATCTCAGTGCCTCGTTATCAAGTTTTCTTTTTGTAAGGATTCACATCGGGCACACGCCGCGACGGACCGCGCGCCGCCGGAGCGAGTAGCATCACTGCATGCGCCGCGTTTGCCTGCTCCTCGCCGTCACCCTGCTGGCCACGCTGGCGCTCGCGGGCAGCGCCCACGCCGCGAAGCGCCTCAGCGCCGCTCAGGTGGCCAAGGCGCTCACGACCAACCACGCCTTCGTGCAGCCCGGCTCGAAGCCCCCGCCCGACCGCGCCGCCCTCAACGCGGTAGCCGCGGCGAACCCCTCGTTCTACCTCGTCGTCCTCAGCCGCCGGCTGATCGGCGCGCCCACCGCCAAGGCCGCGGCACGCCTGCTGACCCAGGCGCTGCAGCCGACCAACCCCCAGGCGACCGTGGGCGTCATCCAGGGCGGCAAGCTCGGCGGCGCCTCGCTGTCGTATCCGCAGGAGCGCATCGACAAGGCCGTGGCCGACTCGGGCGCGGTCGCCGCGACCGATCCGACCGGCGCGCTGACCAGCTACGCGCAGGCTGTCAGCAAGCCCAACAAGAATCCTGACGACGGCGGCTCGGGCAGCGCGTCCAGCGGCCGCCCCACGTGGCAGTGGATCATCCTGCTCCTGCTCGTCGTCGGCATCGCCCTCGTCGTCCTGCGGATGCGCGCCCGCTCGCACGAGCAGCGCAAGCGTCGCCGCGGTGGCTCGATCTGGACGGCACGCGAGTTCCACCTCGACCGACTCGAGAGCCTGGCCGCCCGGCACTCCGTGCTCAACGGACAGACCTCCGGCGGCTCTGAGGATCCGCAGGCGATCGACCATCTCCAGACCGCCGGTGCGCGCCTCCTGGCGCTGCGGCGAACGCTCCCCGCACTGACCTCGCCGCGCGAGCTGCGCACCGTCGCCGCCGAGTTGGACGCCGTCGAATGGGAGATCCTCTGGGTTGAGCATCGCCTGTCCGACCACGCGCCGCCGGCACCGATCATGCGCGG
>CAJCBN010000134.1 GCA_903960645.1 uncultured Actinomycetes bacterium
CCGCCGCCTCACCGGCCGGGTCTGCTCGCTCGACGTCGCTATCCCATAGGCGCGTACTCACGCTTGGACGGTAGCGTGCTGGGATTCGGAATCAGGCCGAGACGGGTAGGGCGCCGATCGCGCCCGTTGCGCCCAACTGGGCGATCTCGTCCGCGCTGTAGCCCAGCTCGAGCAGCACCGCCTCCGTGCACGACCCTTGCGCAAGGCCGGCATGGCGGATGGCGCCAGGGGTCCGCGAGAGGCGCGGTGTGACCGCGGGCTGCAGGAGCTCGCCGTCGCCGTGGGGGTTCTCGACGGTGGCGAGGGAGCCACGCTCGATGACGTGCTCATCGCGGATCAGCTGCTCGGCGCTGTAGACGGGGCCGGCGGCGGCCCCGGCCTCGTTGAGGATGCGAACCGCGTCCTCCCAGCGGTGGTGGAGCGTCCACTCGGTGATCAGCGCATCGAGCGCGTCGACGTTGGCCACGCGGTCGGCGTTCGTCAGGAAGCGGGGGTCCTCAAGCAGCTCGTCGCCGCCGACGACGCCGAGGATGCGCTTGGCGACGGAGTCGGCGGAGCCGGACATGCAGATCCAGCCGTCCGCGCACTGGTAGACGTTGCGCGGCGCGGAGAACCAGAGGCGCGAGCCGATCCGCTGGTCCGACACGCCGGTGCGATGGGTGATCGCGGCGCCGGGGCCGACGACGTCGAGCATCGACTCGAGGAGCGTGGCGTCGATCACCTGCCCCTCGCCGGTCAGGTCGCGGTGGCGGATCGCCGCGAGCACCGCGAACGCCGACAGCGCGCCCGTGATCTCGTCGGCCAGTGCGATGGGTGGCAGGGTCGGCGGGCCGTCAGGCTGGCCGGTGGTGTAGGCCAGCGTTGACATCGCCTCGGCGATCGTGCCGAAGCCCGCACGGGAGGAGTAGGGGCCATCCTGGCCGAAGCCCGTCACGCGCAGGACGACGAGCCCCGGCTGCTCCTGGAGCAGCACGGTCTCCGGATCGAGGCCGAGCCGCTCGAGTGCGCCCGGGCGGAAGTTCTCGATCAGGACATCGGCCGAGCGCACCAGCCGAAGCAGGACCTCCTTGCCGCCTGCGGTCTTCAGATCGAGCTCGATCGGGCGCTTGTTGCGGCCGATCTGGCGCCAGTAGTAGCCGTCCGCGCCGTCTTGCTCACCGAGGGTGCGAGCGCCGTCGCCGTCGCCGACGCGCTCCACCTTGATGACCTCGGCGCCGAAGTCGGCGAGACGGCGAGCCGCACTCGGACCGGCGAAGACGGTCGCGAGATCGATCACGCGCAGTCCGCTGAGCGGCCCCTGGTGCAGCTCGGCGGCCATCGCTAATGGGCTCCGGTGGGGAGGACCTGGTCGAAGGCGGCGAGGACGCGATCCGCGGTCTCGCGGTTGGCGTTGAAGCCCATCATGCCGACGCGCCAGATCGGAGGAGCCGTGGGGCCGAGGCCGCCGCCGACCTCGATGTCGAACTCGTTGAGCAGGCGGCCCTGGATCGCCTTGCCATCGATGCCCTCGGGGACGCAGACGGCGGACAGCTGGGGCAGCTGACAGGCCGGGTCGGCGAGGAGGTCGAAGCCGCGCTCGCGGAAGCCGGCCTGGATGTAGGCGCCGGCATCCGCATGGCGGTCGAAGCGCGCCTGCAGCCCCTCCTCAAGGCCAAGGACGAGCGCCTCGTCGAGGGCGTAGTAGCCGAGGTTGGGCGTCGTGTGGTGGTACGTCATCGGTCGATCGAACCAGTACTTGATCAGCTCGGCGATATCCATCGAGTACGGGACCGGCATGCCATCACGGCCGATGCGGGCGATCGCGCGGTTCGAGATCGTGATCGGCGACAGCCCGGGCGGGGCGGCGAGTGCCTTCTGGCTGCAGCCGTAGGCGTAGTCGATGCCCCAGGCGTCGGCCTCGATCGGCATCGCGCCGATCGCCGTGACGCAGTCCACGTAGAGCAGCGCATCGGTGCCGAGCTCGCGCATCGCGTCGCCGAGCTCCTGCACGGGATGGGCGACGCCGGTCGACGTCTCCGCGTACACGACGCAGACCATCGCGGCCTCCGGGTGCGCGGCGAGTGCGGCCAGGATCTCGGCGTTGGGGACGTGCCGACCGAAGGGGGCGTTGAGGGCGACCAGGTTGGCGCCGCGGCGGCGCACCATCTCCTGAATGCGGTTGCCGAAGAAGCCGCCGCTGGCGGCGATGACCGTGTCGCCGGGCGCGACGAGGTTGAGGATGCCGGCCTCCATGCCGCTGGTGCCCGTCATCGAGAGCGTCATCGAGACGCCGTCCTGGCGGCCGTAGAAGGCGGAGATCATGTCCGCCAGGATGGGCAGGCGGTCCCAGAAGTTCGGGTCGAGGTGGGAGACCAGGGGCTTGCGCATCGCTTCGAGCACGCGCGGGTCGACGTTCGAGGGGCCCGGTCCCGCCAGGAGGCGCGTCGGCGGGTTGTAGCTCTCGAAGGTCGTGTGCTCGGGTGCGGTAGCGCTCACTGCGGGACTCCTGATTTGACTGCCTTCAGTCTACGGCGCTGGTTCCATAACTTCCATACCGATTTTTCGGAATAAAGTTAAGTCAAAACCTATGAATAGACTCAGCCGACCGACTGCACACCGGCGGCGATGCCCGCCATCGTCGTCAGCAGGGGCTGACGGACGCTCTCGTCGCCCTCGTCGAGGCGACGGAGCAGATCCGTCTGAATGGCGCTGAGCGGGTCGATCCACGGATTGCGGTGCGCAAGGCGCGCCCGCAGCTCAGGACGACGCTCGTAGAGACACGTCTCGTCCGTGATCGCCAGAATCGCCGTCTCGGCGATCGCATGCTCCGCCCGGATCGTGGACCAGATGCGCGTCGCGTCGTCACTGTGCTGGAGGGCAAGATAGTCATCGGCGAACGAGAGATCCGTCCGAAACAGAGCGGCCTCCAGCGCGGAGACAATCGCCCGGAACTGCGGCCAGTCGGCGCGCATTGCGCGCTGTAGGTCGACGTCGCCGCGGGCCAGCGCCGTACCAGCGCCGAACCACGCGGGCACCAGCACGCGCGTCTGGGTCCAGGCCATCACCCACGGGATGGCGCGGAGGCCATCGGCGCTCCCCGCGGCACGGCGGGCGGGGCGGGAGCCGAGCTTGAGGTCGTCAGCGAGACCGATCGGCGTCGTCGCGAGGAACACGGCGGGGAACGCCGGGTCGTCGAGCAGGCCACGCCACGCCGCCCGCCCGACATCGGCCAAGAGTTCCATCTGCTCCCGCCATGCGCTCGGCACCTCATCGTCGGCGTCGCGCGTGGCGGCGATCAGCGCCCCCGACAGCACCTGTTCGAGGGAGCGTCGCGCCAGCACGGGGTGGGCCAGCTTGGAACGCGCGGCCTCACCCTGCTCCGTCAGACGCAGGCCGCCGCTGGCGGCACCGGCTGGCAGGGCACGGGCGATCTCGTCCGGCGGGGCGGCTCCCCGGGCGGGCGATCCGCCG
>CAJCBN010000135.1 GCA_903960645.1 uncultured Actinomycetes bacterium
CCAGTCGAGGCCCGTCTCGCCGATCGCGACGCAGCGGGGGTGCGTCGCGCGCTCGCGGATCTGCGCCTCGAGCGCGTCGTCCCACTCGTCGGCGTGGTTCGGGTGCAGGCCGGCGGTGGTGTAGATACCGGGCTCGTCGAGCAGGGACGTCACAGCCGTCAGCTCGGCCGTATTGGAGCCGATCGTGACCATGCGCTGCACGCCGACCTCGCGCGCCCGGGCGATCACCTGCAGCGGCGGGTCATCGCAGCTTGTGAGGTGGGTGTGGGTGTCGATCAGGGCGTGTCGCTCCCGAGCGGCTCCTCCACCCGGGGGAACAGCGGACCGGTCGCGGCGGTCTGCGCGCCGGCGGCGAGCAGATTGGGCGCGGCCTGTTCCCAGGCGACGGCGTCGTCGGCGCCGAGTGCGGCGAGGATGCGCGGTGCGCTGTCGGGCAGGACGGCGGCGAGCAGGATCGCGCAGGCGCGCGTGCCGTCGGCGAGGGTGTAGAGGACCTCGTCGAGCTCGGCGGCCTGTGCGGGATCCTTGGCCAGAACCCACGGCGCGCGGGCGTCGACGAAGCGGTTGAGGTCGCGCACGACGCTCCACGCGGCCTCGAGTGCCTCGGTCAGCTCCATGTCGGCGACGTGGCGGCCGACGGCCTCGCGGGCCAGCTCGACGGCATTGGCGATCCCGGTCTCGCAGCGCGCGTCGGGGATGACGCCGTCGCGGTACTTGCCGATCATCGCGATCACGCGGTTGACCAGGTTGCCGAGATCGTTGGCGAGCTCCGAGTGGTAGCGCTCGTGGACGGCCTCGTACGAGATGCCGCCGTCGCCGCCGAAGCGGACGTCGCGCAACAGGTAGAAGCGGAGCGCGTCGACGCCGTAGGCCTCGATCACCGCGAACGGGTCGAGCACGTTGCCGATTGACTTCGACATCTTCGTGTCGCGGACCGTCAGGTAGCCGTGGATCATCAGCCGCTGCGGCAGCGCGTAGCCGGCGCCCATCAGCATCGCGGGCCAGATGACGGCGTGGAACTTGAGGATGTCCTTGGCGAGCAGCTGCCAGCGCGGCGGCCAGTAGCGCGCGGTCAGGTCCTCGCCGGGGCGCGCGTACGTCAGCGCGGAGGCGTAGTTGAGCAGCGCGTCGAACCAGACGTAACAGGTCTGATCGGGTGCCCACGGGAGCGGCACGCCCCACTCGATCGAGGCCCGCGACAGCGAGACATCGTCGAGTCCGCCACTGATGAACGAGCGCGCCTCGTTGAAGCGCGACGACGGGCTGACGAAGTCGGGGTGCGCGTCGTAGTGATCGAGCAGCGGCTGCTGGAAGGCGCTGAGGCGGAAGAACCAGTTCGACTCCTGCAGCCACTCGGGCTTGGTGCCGTGGTCGGGGCAGAGCCCGTCGACGAGCTCCTCCTCCTTATAGAACGCCTCGCAGCCGGTGCAGTAGAGCCCCTCGTAGGTGCCCTCGTAGACGTGGCCGTTGTCCTTCAGGGTCTGCAGGAAGTCCTGCACGAACTGCATGTGACCCGCGTCCGTCGTGCGGATGAAGAAGTCCTGCGTGGCGCGGACGTCCTCGGTCATGCGCAGAAAGTTGGCGCTGTTGCCGTCGACGAAGGCCTGCGGGGTGAGGCCGAGCTCGGCGGCGACGCGCGCGTTCTTGTCGCCGTGCTCGTCGGTGCCGGTCAGGAAGAAGACGTCCTCGCCGCGTTGGCGCATGTGGCGCGCATAGACGTCGGCCGCGATCGTCGTATAGGCGTGGCCGAGGTGCGGCTGCGCGTTGACGTAGTAGATCGGCGTCGTGAGGTAGGTCGGCTGCACGGCCACAGGGTATCCGCGCGCGTGTTGCCGGGCGGCGGGCGGCGACGCCGCGCGCGCAGCTCGATTCGCGTCGCGGGACAAACTGGGCCCGGGCCCACCATGTCATCAACCGTTCCGCATGATGAAACGACCCCTCGCGAGGCCAATGCCCGTCTCAGCGTGACGAATACGTATTCGTCACAGGCGTGTGACGGAAGTGCGACCGGCTGCCGAAGTCAGGGTCGGTAGAGGTCGCGCACCGAGTGGCCGGTGAGGCCGGCGACGAGGCGTGCCGCGTCCTTCGCGCCGAAGCCGTGGGCCCGCAGCTCGGCGATGGCCGCCTCGACGACGGCGGGTGCGGCACCGGTCGCGGGCAGTGGTGCGAGCACCAGCGCGATCTCGCCCTTCGGCGGCGTCGCGTAGCGTGCGGCCAGCTCGGCCGCGGTGCCGCGGGCGATCTCCTCGTGCAGCTTCGTCAGCTCCCGGCAGACGGCGAGCCGGCGCTCGGGGGCCCGCTCCGCGAGCAGGGCGAGCGTGGAGGGCAGGCGCTGCGGCGACTCGAAGGCGACCAGCGTGACGCCCCACGCATCGGCCTCGTCGAGCGTCCGGCCGATCGCACCGGCGGCGCGGGGGAGAAAGCCGATGAAGGCGAAGCGATCCGACGGGAGCCCCGACGCGACGAGCGCCGTGGTGACGGCATCGGCACCCGGCAGCACCTCGACCGCGACGCCGGCCGCGATCGCCGCACGCACGGTCGCGCCGCCGGGATCCGAGACCAGCGGCATGCCGGCATCGGTGGCCAGGCAGACGTGCTCACCGGCGGCGAGCCGGCGCAGCAGGTCGGGGATCGCCGACTCCTCACGGTGCGCCTCGATCGACAGCATGCGCACGTCGATGCCGAGCAGGTGCAGGAGCTGGCCCGTGCGCCTCGTGTCCTCGCAGGCGACGACGTCGCAGGCACCGAGCGCCGCCCGCACACGCGGCGTGAGATCGTCGAGGTTGCCGATCGGGGTCGCACAGATGGTGAGCCGTCCTGCCATAGGAGCAGGGTACGCGGTCGAGTAAGGGAATACCCTGTGGTCGTGAGCGATCGTCCGTACACCACCTACAAGGGGGGCAAGGTCCGACCCGATGGGAAGGCCGGTGCCAACGTGGCCGTGCCCGCCGCGCCGCCCGAGCGCCGCGGCGCGATCGAGCTGCCGCCGCCCGGCGCACCACCGCCGATCGAGCCGCCGCGCCTCCGCTGGTGGCGGCGCGACGACGACGCGGGCTGGCGGCCCACGCGCCGCGAGCCGCGGCCCCTGCGCTTCTGGATCACCACGATTCTCGTGATCGTCCTCGTGCTCGTGCTTGGGTGGCTGACGCTGGGCCTCTTGGCCGTCCGCTCGTCGATGTCCCAGGCCAATGAGCGCCTCGACCCGCGCGCCCGTGCGGTGCTGGCGCCCTCGGGTGGGCTGCTGACCGATCCGACGACGCTCCTGCTGATCGGCGTTGACGACCAGGCCAACTCCGACACGCTGCAGCTGCTCCGCTTCGACCCC
>CAJCBN010000136.1 GCA_903960645.1 uncultured Actinomycetes bacterium
TCCCCCGAAGCCGGCCCGGAGGCGTACGCTCCATCGAGATGGGCAGCCTTCTCGCACAGACGGTGCCGCTGTCCATCGGCGCCGCGATTAGTCCGATCGTGCTGATGAGCGTGCTCGCCATCATCGGTGGTCATCGCGGCAAGGCGCGGGCCATCGCGTTCGCGATTGGCTTCGTGATCATGTCGACTGCGCTCTTGATCGTCGGCGCCCTCGTGGTCGCTGGTCTGCGCGACCGCAACGGCGGCACGGCCGAATCGCCGGTCATCGAGGTCGTCTTGGGCATCGTGCTGATCGCGTTCGGGCTCCTGATGGTGCGCCCGAAGCGCAAGGACGACGAGACCAAGGCGAAGGAGCATCACCGCAAGTGGGTCACGCCTGACACGCCGCTCTACATGTTCACGGTCTTTGGGCTCGTGCTGATGCTCGTGAACGTCTCGACGATCGTGTTGCTGATCGCCATCCTCAAGGAAGTGGCGCGCAGCGGCGCATCGTCCACCGACGCTGCGGTCGCCCTCGGGATTGCCGACGTCTTCACGTTCCTGCCGGTGGCGATTCCGGTCATCGCGGCAGCCATTGGTGGTGCAGCCGTGGCGGGCAAGGTCACGCAGCTCGGCCACTGGACGAACCGCAACGGCAAGTACATCCTCTGCGTGCTGTTCGTGGTGTTTGGTCTCCAGGACCTCCTGAAGGCGCTCTGACTCTGAGCCGCCTCTAGGCTGCATTCGTGCTGACGCTGCTCGCCGAGGTTATTCCGCTCGCGCTCGCCGGCGCGATCAGCCCCGTGGTGCTGATGGGCGCGCTCGCCATCCTCGACGGCCCGCGGGCCGCGCTGCAGTCGGCGGCGTTCTCGGTCGGCGTCGTCGCCACGACGCTGGTGCTGCTGATCCTCGGCTTCCTCGTCGCCGTGGCGCGGCGCGATGGCGACACGCCGGGCTGGTTCGTCGGCGACTCCGCGCACCTGCTGATCGGCGTGATGCTGGTCGTCGCCGGTATTGCCCTCGCCGTGGTTCGGCCGGACCCGCGGCGCACTGAGGAGTTCCAGCGACGGTTCCTGTCGGGGAAACGACCGCTGTACGACTTCGCGCTCGCCGGCGTGGTGCTGATGATCACCAACGCCTCGACGTTCGTCGTGCTGATCGCGATCCTCCACGTCGTCGCCCGCGCGAACGCCCCCTTCGCCGAGGAGGCGCTGGCGCTGTCTGTCGCCACCTTCATCGTCGTGCTCCCTGCGACCGTGCCGCTCGCCGCAGCGCTGGTCGGCGGTGCACGCATGCGGGCCCGGCTCGGTGCCGTCAGCCAATTCGCGGTGCGCTACGGGCGCTTCGCCATGGCTGCCCTCTGGATCGTCTACGGGGCGAAGGACGTGGTCGTGGTGCTGCTCGGCTGACGTCTCGGCCGCGCGCAGCGGGCGCCTGGCCGTGGCTCAGGCGCGGGCCGCGACGATGCGCTCGAGCGCATCGAGCCACGCCGTGTAGTACGCGTTGGCGGGATCCTCGTCGGGATCGTGGCCGTGGCGGTCGATCGCCTCGGCGAGTGCATCGCGCCACTCGACGGTGCCGACGCCGAGCTCGCGCAGGGCGATCACGCCGGTGCCGAGCGCGCGGGCCTGCCACGGCTCGTCGAAGACGAGCTCGCCGTTGGTGCGCGGCAGGTCGAGCGTGGCGAGGTACGGATCGTCGGTCATGCCGCGGTGGGGGCCAGCGGCAGGCCGGTGCCGATCATCGAGTCGCGCGTGACGAGGGCCGCGAGGTCGTCTTCGGCGAGCGTGTCAGTGCCCGCGGGGCGCATGGGCAGCACGAGGTAGCGCACCTCCGCCGTGGAGTCCCAGACGCGGATCTCCGTTGCGTCCGGCAGCTCGACCCCGAACTCTTCCAGCACCGCGCGCGGCTCGGCGACGACGCGGGCGCGGTACGGCGCGCTCTTGTACCAGGTCGGCGGCAGCCCGAGCACGGGCCAGGGGTAGCAGGAGCAGAGCGTGCAGACGATCACGTTGTGCGCGTCGGGCGTGTTCTCGACGACCACGATCGTGTGCCCCTCCTCGCCGGTGAAGCCGAGCTCGGCGATCGCAGCGGTGCCGTCAGCGAGCAGGCGCTCGTGATAAGCCGGATCGCTCCAGGCGCGGGCTACCACGCGCGCGCCGTTCTGCGGGCCGATGTCGTTGACGTAGCGGTCGATGATCGCGTCGATCGCATCGCTCGTGACGATGCCCTTCTCGACCAGTGTGGCCTCGAGCGCGCGCGTGCGCAGCTCCTGCTCGCTGACGGGGCGCGGGTGGTGATGCCCGTCGTGGTCGTGATCGTGATCGTGGTGATGGTCGTGGTCATGCATCAGGCGGCCTCCAGATAGCGCTCCCATAGGTCGGCGAGCACGGCGTGCTCTCCGACGTCGTTACCCCAGAGATCGCGGGCGCGGAAGCGCACGCCGTAGACCGCCTCGCGCTCGGCGTTGTCGATGTCGGGCACGCCGTCATCGCCGCGGACGGCGACGACCATGCCCGTGGCGCCGCGCAGGTAGCGCGGGCAGCGCGTGTGCCCGGCGGGGCGCATGCGTACGACGCGGACGCGGTCGCCGGGGGCAAAGGCGGGCGTCGCGGCGGGCGTCATCGGATGCCCCTCGGCCAGTGCGTCCAGCAGCTGCGCGGTGCGTGCAGGGTCCGCGGTGCGCGGCGCGGGCTCACCGGCGGCCAGCCGCTCGGCCCAGGCGTCAACCTCCGCGTGCGTCAGCACCCCGATCTCGACCAGTGCCTGCTCGGCCTCGTACAGCCACTTCTCGTAGTAGCTGGCCTCGAGGTACCGCGCATGGCCGATCCGCTCGATCGTGTGGCGGAAGGCGTGCGTAGAACGCGTTGGCGACGAGCTCGCGACGGTGAGCGCGAAGGCGCGCGCGTCCCAGTCGCGTGGCAGCACGTCCTCCGCGCCAGGCCAGGTCGCGGGGCCGAAGCCCTGCATGCCGCCGACGTCGTGGATGCCGTCCATGCCCCGGACGATAGTTCACCGTGCAGCCGCGCGCGAATCGGGTTGTCGGTTCCTCGCAGGGTCGTGCCCCGCCGGAGCTAGATGCCGGCGGGCACGCCTGTCTGCTCGCGCTTGTGCTTGCCGCCGGGGATCAGCGCGCCGCACAGCACGGCGCTGGCGAGGAAGATGCCGGCCGACACCCAGAAGGCGACGGAGTAGCTGTGCACGGCGGCGGCGATCTGGTCGCCGCTGCCGGCGACGAGGTAGTCGGCGAGGGCGGTGGCCGCAATCGTGCTGAGGAGTGCCGTGCCGAGCGAGCCACCGACCTGCTGCGTCGTGTTGGCCATCGCCGAGGCGATACCCGCGTCGTGCGCCTCGACGCCGGACGTGCCGACCTCGAAGCAGGTGGCGAAGAGCATGCCCAGGCCGAGGCCGAGGAGCACGAGGCCGGGCAGGACGTGCGTGAGGTACGCGGTATCGACGCCGATCTGGGTGAGCAGCGCCATGCCGATGGCGGACAGCAGCATGCCGGCGGTGACGGGGATGCGCGCGCCGATCTTCGGCAGCAAGACCGCCGTCGAGAGCGTCGCCATCACCATGATGCCGCCGACCATCGGCAGGAACGCGAAGCCCGTCTTGATCGGCGAGTACATCAGCGTCAGCTGCAGGTAGTACGTCAGGAAGAGGA
>CAJCBN010000137.1 GCA_903960645.1 uncultured Actinomycetes bacterium
GAGACGGGCATCCGCAAGCCGGTGCCCGCCGCAGGCGGCGAGGTGCTGCTCGAGGTCGACCTCGTCCTGCTCGCGATCGGCTTCACCGGCACGCAGGAGGACGACATCTAC
This sequence comes from uncultured Actinomycetes bacterium, assembly GCA_903960645.1. GTDB lineage: Bacteria > Actinomycetota > Thermoleophilia > Gaiellales > F1-60-MAGs149 > F1-60-MAGs149. The sequence continues at coordinate 112 of CAJCBN010000137.1, forward strand.
GCGCAGTCCGGCGCCGCCATCGGTGAGCGCGGCACGGTCGAAGTGGACGGTACCTACGCGACCGCCACCCCGGGCGTCTTCGCCTGCGGCGATGCCGTGCGCGGCGCCGATCTGGTCGTGACGGCGATTGCCGACGGCCGCAAGTGCGCCGCCGCCGTCGACGCCGCGCTCCGTAACTGACCATAGGGGTCTGGCCCCATTGTCTACACAAAGGGGCCAGACCCCTATGGTCAGTTCGCCACGAACCGGTGCGTCGCGATCACGACGTAGGCGGGTCCCCGTCGGTCGCGCCGAATGCGCACATCGCTTCTGACGTTGCAAACACCCAGCGATTGACGAGCCAGTCTCGCGGCACTTCGCCTGCCATCGCAGCCTCGCGATCGATGAGGTCGAGAGCGGCATGCAAGGCGCGGACCTGATCCGAAGATCTGTCCGCGGACATCAATATCAACCCCGGGTGCACCTCCTCCGCGCGTGCGAGCACAAGGAAGTCCTCCCGATTCGCGGTGACCATGACGAAATCGCTTGAAATCGCCATGGCGTACACGAGCGCATCAGTGGTGCCCAGCATCCCACGCGATCGATTGGAGACCGCCGCGAGCCCCCGGGCGTGCGCCGCTGACTCCGCCGCGGGCGACACGCACTCGTCGATCCAAAGATTCAGGTCGACGATCGGCGTTGGGCTTCCTAACGCTCGAACGCGGCGCGGCGTTCGGCTCGACTGGCGATGTATGCCGCTCGGGCAGCCGCGCGCGCCGGCGACGGATCCCGTCCCACGCTGGATCGTAGATACTCGGGAAGGCCTACCGGCCGCCCCCGCTGCGGGTGGCATTCCGCCCAGCGGAGCGCGAAGCGGAACGCCGCCGGCTCGACGTGCGGAAAGCTCCGCGCCAGCACCTCGAAGGTGTCTCCCGCCGCGTAGGCCGCGGCGATGGACCGGAGCGGAACGCGCGTGCCCTTGACCACGGGTTCGCCGCCCATGATCTCGGGATCCCGGTTGTAGTACCGCTCCCGGTCCGCGATATAGGCCAGTGCCTCGCGCACGATGGCGTCCGTGGCCGGCGTGCGCCGAGCCATGAGCCCGGGCGCAAGCTCGTAGTCGTCGCCCTCGGCGGCGATGCGCATCCAGGCGGCGAGCGCCCGCTTGGCGACCACGGACAGGGGAAACGGCAGGTCGCGGATGAACGTCAGCGCCGCGAGGTCGCATGGATCGATCTGCGCGTCGCGCACCGGAACGACCTTCTGCTCGATGGCCTTATTGAGCACGCTCGGAGGAATGCCCGCGATCACCTCGACCTCCTTGCGTGTGAGCAGCGCCGTCGTCAAATCTACTCCTTGTGCGGAGAGGATATCCCGCATAGCGGCAGGAAGCACGCGCGACCAACCGATCGTCGGCTGTTCCGCCCGATGCCGCCGAATACCCATGGTGTTGGCACGATTACCCCACTGA
>CAJCBN010000138.1 GCA_903960645.1 uncultured Actinomycetes bacterium
ACGGCCTTGGGGCCGAGCACGAGGACGCCGCCGCGCTCCGCGGCGCGCTCGATGATGCGCTCGGTGACGGCGCCGCGCTCGATGCGCTCAGCGCCGCCGGTCGAGGCGGGTGCGGGCGCAGCGGCGGTGCCGTGGCCCGTCATGGTGAAGCGGATACGGCCCGTCGCGATCGCGGCGCGCTCGGCCGGGTGCTCGAGACGGCGGGCCAGCGAGCGCACGAAGGCGTCGAGGTCGCGATCGTCCTTCAGGCGCACGTGCTCGGCGCCGCCGGCCGGGATCGCCGCAGGTGCCGGGGCAGTGCCGCCGGCGGGATCGGGCGCCTGCTGCGACGGATGCCACGTGCTCGGGCGCAGCGTCTGCGCGACGGGCGGTGCGGGCACCTGGGCGACCGGAGCCGCCTGATGCTCGCGCAGCATGTCGGGCAGCAGCTCGGCGAGCGCGGTCTTCAGTGCCGTGTGCATCTCGGCGCTCTCGTTGACGGGGGCCTCGCTCACGCGATTGCCTCCAGCGCGGCGACGGCGGCCTCGCCCGCAGCGCGGACGTTGGCCTCCTCGCCGGACAGGTAGACGCGGCCGGTGGCGCCGATCATGCGGTAGTCGATCACCTTGATGTCGGCGGCCTTCTCGGCCTCGTTCGTCGCGAGGATCGCGTACGAGGCGGGCTGGCATTCGAGCACGAAGAGCGACTCGCCGGGCAGCAGCATCGAGCCGATCTTGTTGCGGTTGATCAGGAAGGCGTGCTGGCCGTCGACGCGCGAGATGACCTTCTTCGCGAGGATCTTCGGCTGCATCGTGTCGCGACCAGACAGGTCGAGGGCGTCGAGCACGGCGCTCGTTGCGGACCTGATCGCGGCGGGCGAGAGCGAGTGCATCTCGAGGTAGCCGAAGGTGCGCTCGACGAAGAGGATGCCGGCCTCGACGCGATCGTGCTTGAGCGCGACGTCGGTCAGGGCCTCGATGTCGAGACCCGGGGCGACCTCGATGATCTGCGCGGCCATGCCGGCGCGCGGCAGGCGACCCTTGATCCACGAGCCGAGGTAGCACATCGTCTGCGGCTGCAGCTGGTCGATATAGATGCAGGAACGGAGCTCGACGGCGGTTGCATTGCTCACTGGCGGGTCAGCTCCTTGAGCTCCTCGAGGATCACCTTGCGGATCTCCTCGCGCAGCAGGTCAGTTTCGGGGGCGCTGGACGCGCTCTCGGCGGGGGCGGCGTACGTGGCGGACGCGGCCTCGAGGACCCACGGCTCGAGGCCGGTGAAGTCGTCGAAGGGGACGGAGGCGTCGGCGTTGTAGGCGACGCGCATCAGGTTGACGAGGTGGCGCGGCTCAAGGTTCTCGCCGATGGACGAGCGGCCGTAGAACCCGGTGCCGATCGTCATCGTGGGCGAGAGGTTGGTCAGCGCGCCGGCCGAGCCGAGGCTGTTGCCCACGTTGACCGAGACGCGCAGCACCTTGACGGCAGCGCCGTAGGTCATGATCGTCCGCGCGTTGCGCGAGTGGATCGAGGCGGAATGGCCGGCACCCGTGATGCGCAGCATCGCCTGGGCGGCCGAGATGCCGGCCCGCGTGTTGGGCACGCGCACGAGGCCGAGCAGCGGGAACAGCTTCTCGTGCGCCAGCGGCTCCTCGGGCACGACGAGCGAGAACGGCGCGATCAGCACGCGCGTCGTCGCGGGTACCTTCAGCTGCGCGGCCTCGGCGAGCTCGAGCGCGCTCTTGCCGATCAGATCGAGGCGCATGTGGCCGTTGGGGAAGAGGTGCTCGCGTACCTGCTCAACCTCGCTGGCGTCGACGATGTGGCCGCCGTGCTTGCGCAGCTCACGCTCGAGCTGGTCGGCGACCTCCTCCTCAACGATCAGGACCGACTCGTTGGTGCAGAGGATCGAGTTGTCGAACGACTTGGAGTCGACGATGTGGCGGGCGGCAGCCGCGATGTCGGCCGAGGCGTCGACGAACGACGGCACGTTGCCGGGGCCGACGCCGAGGGCGGGGTTGCCAGAGCGGTACGCGGCGCGCACGACGGCGCTGCCGCCGGTCGCCACGACGACGTCGGTGGTGGGGTCGGTCATCAGCGCCTCGATCAGCGGGATCGAGGGCTCCTCGACGATCTGGATGCAGCCGTCGGGGGCGCCGGCGCGGACCGCCGCGTCAGAGAGCATGCGCACAGCGTCGGCGCAGACATGCTTGGCGCCGGGATGCGGGCTGACGACGATCGCGTTGCGCGTCATCAGCGCGAGCATCACCTTGAAGTACACCGTGGCAACGGGATTGGTGACGGGCGTGAGCGCGAAGATCACGCCGGCAGGACGCGGCAGCTCGAGGATCTTCGCGTCGTGGTCGATGCGCGGGCTCACGAAGTCGTGCTCGCGGTAGTGGTCCCAAAGGCCCCGCGAGAGCATGCGGTTCTTGAGGATCTTGTGCTCGACGACGCCCATGCCGGTCTCGGCGACGGCCTCTTCGGCGTAGCGCTCGGCGTGCGCCTCGGCGGCCTCGGCAACCGCGTCGAGGATGCGCACGACACGGGTGCGGTCGTAGCGGGCGAACGTCTCGGCGGCCCAGTGAGCGCGCTGCAGCATCATCGCGGCGCGAGCAGCCCCAGGAGGATCGCGGCGCTCGAGCTCGATCATGCTCATGCCGTCACCGCCTGGCGCGACATGGACTTCCACTCGGCGTACGCCTTGCCGATGGCGATCTCCGTGCGATCGAGGATCTCATCCACCAGCTCGGGGCTCAGCAGGATGCCGGGCTTGTACTGCAGCACGCGCGGATCGAGCGTGGAGAAGATCGCCCAGATGCCGTGTGCATAGAGGTGCTTCATCACGATCTTCGCGCCGGTGGGATGGTTGAACTCGAGGCCGATCACGACGCCGTCCTGGCGGATGCCGACAAACCAGTCGGGGTAGATCTCCTGAATCTGGCGCAGGCCCTGCTGAAAGCGCTCGGCCATGTAGTGCACCATCGAGCGCACCTCGGGCCGACCGCAGATCTCGAGGACCTTCATCCCGACGATGCAGCCGAGCTCCGAGCCACCGACCGTGGTGATGTGGCCGAAGCCGTCTTCCTTGAGCCAGGCCGAGCACTCCTCGGAGACGACGACGCACGAGAGCGGGTACATGCCGCCGGAGATGCCCTTGCCGATGACCATGATGTCCGGCTCAACGCCCGACTTCGAGATGCACCACATCTCGCCCGTGCGCATCAGGCCGGTCTGCACCTCGTCGGCGATGTAGAGCGTGTCGTACTGCTCGCAGAGGCGCTTGACGCCCTGGAGGTAGCCGGGCTCGGGGAGCGGGAAGCCGTAGGTCGCGGGGATGGACTCGATCAGGACGCCAGCGACGTCGCGGCCCTTGAGCGCGTCTTCCATCGCGTTGAGGTCGTTGAACGGGACGTTGATGAACTCCTCGGGATGGTCCGCGAGGAACAGTTTCGAGAAGCGGTCGTCACCCGTGCCAACGGCGAGGCCGGTGTGGCCGTGGTACGCCTTGATCAGCGAGACGATCTTGCGGCGCTGCTTGGTGTGGCGCGCCGTCTTGATCGCGATGTCGATCGCCTCGCCGCCCGCTGCGCCGTAGATCACGCGGCGCATGTTCGGGGCGCACGTCTTGACGAGCGCCTCGGCCAGCGCGGTGCGCGCGAGCGAGGGGAAGTGGTGATTGCCCATGTCGAAGTGCTGCATGGCCTGCTCGAGCGTGGCGATCAGCTCGGGGTTGCGGTG
>CAJCBN010000139.1 GCA_903960645.1 uncultured Actinomycetes bacterium
ACCCGCACCGTCGACGTGCACGTGCGCCAGCTGCGCCGCAAGCTCGGCGACGCCTGCCCGGTCGTCACCGTCTGGGGCGTCGGGTACAAGGTCGGGGACGATGCTTCTGCTGCGTAGCCTGCGCGCCCGTCTGCTGATCATCGGCGTCGTGCCGGTGGTCGTGGCGTTGCTCGTCACGGCGGCGCTGACCCTGCGCTCGGTCGGCACCTACTCCGACAAGCAGCAGGGCGAGCGGCGGGCGCAGCAGATCCGCGACGAGAAGCGCATTGCCACGAGCCTGTCGCGCATCTACGGGCCGTTCATCAACGCCGCCGTGCTCGGCGATACCAACAAGGTGATCAAGCGCGCCGACATGGAGAAGGCGGTCAACGCGCGCCTGTACTACGTGCCGATCTACTCGAGCGAGCTGGTTGAGGCGCGCTCGCTCGGGCTCAGCACCCTGCAGGTCCGGCGCGCACTGACCGCGGCGCAGCAGAATGCCTCCGACGACCCCGCACTCGTGCGGCGTGACGCGGCGCTGCTCGAGACCATCGAAGGCGGCGGGGCGATCGAGGTGCCGGAGGACTGGCTCGACCCGGAGCTCCGCGACGACATCGTCGTGGCGCGCGGCGTCTTCTCGACGAGCACCGGCAACCCCGAGGGTGGCGTGCCCTTCGGACTGCTGGTCGTCGCCCGCCCTCCGACCGAGGTCGTCTCGCCGGCCGGGGCGCTGCGCATTGCGCTGGTGCCGGCCTTCGCGATCGGCCTCGCGGTGGCGATCATCCTCGCCCTGGTGCTCGGCCTGCGCCTCGTGCGCCCGCTGCGCCGCCTCGCCCTGGCGGCCCGGGCCGTCGCCCGCGGCGATGAGGTCGTGCCGCTCGATACCGGGCGCGCCGACGAGATCGGGATGGTCAACCGCGCCTTCGCGGACATGACCGTGCGGCTCGCGGAGGCGCGCGACACGGAGCGGCAGTTCCTGATGCGCGTCTCGCACGAGCTGCGCACGCCCCTGACCGCCATCCGCGGCCAGGTCGACGCGCTCGTCGACGGCATCTTCGAGGACGAGGCCGAGCAGCAACTCGCCTACGCCGCGATCACCGCCGAGTCGATGCGCCTCAACCGCCTGGTCAGCGACCTGCTCGACCTCGCCCGGCTGCAGGCCAAGCGCTTCGGCCTCGAGGCCGATGAGGTCGATCTCAACATCCTGCTGGACCAGGTCGTGACGGGGCAGGGCACGGAGGCGCGCGAACGCGACATCGAGATCGCCCTGCAGGCCGGCACGCTGCCGGTGATCATCGGCGACGGCGATCGCATCCTGCAGATCGTCGGCAACCTTGTCCGCAACGCAGTGCGCTGGACCCCCGACGAGGGCACGGTGGTGGTCAGCGCGCTGGCCGAGGCCGGGCGCGTGTGGATCACCGTCGACGACTCCGGCCCGGGGATCGCGCCGGCCAAGCGCGCCGACGTGTTCCGCGCCTTCTACACCGAAGACGGCACGGGCACGGGGCTCGGGCTCGCCATCGCCCGCGAGCTGGCGATGGCGATGGACGGCAGCGTCACCGTCGCCGACGCACCGCAAGGTGGCGCCCGCTTTGTGGTCGAGCTGCCGTGCGTGACGGCACAGGCCTCAACCGGCGTCCTCGCGTAAAGCGGCGCGCCTGCGCGCGCTTCCGGTCACGGCGCGGGCCAGTCGATTGCCACGCCACGCTGGCACGGCGTGTGCCCGGCACTCGGTCTGCCGACACGTTGCGCACGGCGTGCTCGCAGCACTGCGACGGTGGAGCCAGGCGGCCGGTGGTCGCTGCGACCCACGTGAGGTGGAAGATGAACTCGTTCTGGGAGGCGCTCTGCGCGTTTGGGCATCGGCTGGCGGATCGGCGCGGACAGGGGACGGTTGAGTACCTCGGCCTCGTGCTGGCGGTTGGCGCGCTGCTCCTCGCCGTGTCCGTGCAGGTCAAGGGCGGCGGTAGCGGGATCGGCAGCCAGATCTCCAAGTCGATGGAGAAGGCGATCTCGTCGGTCGCCAAGCCGTAGGC
>CAJCBN010000140.1 GCA_903960645.1 uncultured Actinomycetes bacterium
CCGGCCCGGGGCGAAGCAGATCACGCGCTGATCGTCGATCACCAGCTGCGCCACGAGGTTGACCGCCTCTTGGATGCGCGAGGCCCGCCGGCCCGTCGCCTCGTCGAGCAGGGTCGGGTTCCACAAAGCGACGTCGCGGCCGGGGCTCGGCGCGCCGTCGTCATCGACGATCGTGATGTCGAGGCCCGTCAGCGCGCCGAACGCCTCGTGCGGATTGCCGACGGTGGCCGACGCGAGTAGCAGCTGCGGCGAGGCGCCGTAGAGCGCGGCACAGCGGCGCAGCCGGCGGATCACGTGCGCGACGTGGCTGCCGAAGACCCCGCGGTAGACGTGCGCCTCGTCGATGATGATCGCGCTGAGGCCCGACAGCCACTCGTCCCAGCGCTGGTGGTGGGGGCAGATGCCGACGTGGACCATGTCGGGGTTGCTCAGGACGAGGTTTGCCTCCGCGCGCGCCCGCCGCCGGCTCGCGGTGTCGCCGTCGCCGTCAACGAGCGCGACGCGCAGGTCGCGGCCGAGGCCGAGCGCGTGCATGCGCCGGGCCTGGTCCTGGGCCAGCGCCTTGGTGGGGGAGAGATAGAGCGCGCGGCTGTGCGACTCGGTCAGCAGCGTCTCGAGCACCGGCACGGTGTACGCGAGCGTCTTGCCGCTCGCGGTCCCCGACGTAATGCCGACGTGGTTGCCCTGACGTGCGAGGGCGATCGCCTCGGCCTGGTGCGCCCACAGCGAGGTGATGCCGCCGCGGTTGAGCGCATCGATCAGCGCCGCGGGCAGGTCGGCGGGCAGGGGGACGGAGGTGCCGGTCGCGGCCGGCTGCTCGCCGCGGAAGACGAGGCGGTCATCGGGCGGCGCACCGAGCTCGAGCGCCGCATCCCACGACGCTCGCGGGCTCACGGCGCGTCGGGGTGCTTCGCGGCGGGGAACGAGCCGAGCACGACGAGCAGCGCCGAGCGGCTGGCGACGTCGGCGAGCGCCCGCTCGATGCGCGGATCGTCGCGGTGCCCCTCGATGTCGATCAGGAACTGGTAGCGCCACGGCTCGCCCGGGATCGGGCGCGAGTGCAGGCTCTGCATGTTGACGCCGTGGTAGCGCAGCGGCTCGATCGCGTCGTGCAGCGCGCCGGGCTGGTGGCCCGTGACGATCCGCAGCGCGGTCTTCCACGCGGTGCCCTCGACGTACGGCAGCGGCTCGCGGGCGATCGCGACGAAGCGCGTCATGTTGTCGGGGTGGTCCGAGATGTCGTGCTCGAGCACCTCGAGGCCGTAGCGCTTGGCCGCGGCCGGCGAGGCGATTGCGGCGCACGTCGGGTCGCCGAGCTCGGCCACGAGGCGCGCGGCATCGGCAGTCGTGCTGGCGGCGCGCTGCTCGTAGCGCCCGTTGAGAAACGCGCGGCACTGCGCGAGGGCGACCGGATGCGAGTGGATCGTCGTGACGCCTGCGGTCGTTGCACCCGGCACGCCGGCCAGGCAGTGCGGGATGTGGATGATCGTCTCGGCGACGATCGGCAGGGCGCCGTCGCTGATCAGATCGCAGGTGTCGGCGACGATGCCGGCCAGCGTGTTCTCGATCGGCAGCACGCCGATCTCGGCCGATTCGTCGGCCACCGCCGCGTGGACGTCGGCGAACGAGCCGGCCGATGTGGCCTCGACCGTGGGATAGAGGCGATCGGCTGCCTCAGACGTATACGACCCGGCCGAGCCGGGGTAGACGACCGAGGTGGGGTGAAGGCTGCTCATCGCGGGGTTCCTGCAGGTCGCGGCAGGGTACCATCCGACTGCAGATCGACGAGACGACGGGACAGGGCATGGCGGACCAGCCGGGGTGGGGAGAGGGCGCGCCGCACGCGAGCGAGGACGCGCTGATCGCCCGCCTGGCCGAGCTCGTCCCGACCTCGACCGACGGCCTCCTGCTCGGAATCGGCGACGACGCGGCCCTCATCGCGCCCGATCTGGTCTGGACCGTCGACACCCAGGTCGAGGGCGTCCACTTCGACCGCACGACCTCCACACCCGCCGACGTGGGTTGGAAGGCGCTGGCCGTCAACCTCTCCGACCTCGCCGCGATGGGCGCCGTACCGCTTGCCGCCCTCGTCTCGGTGATCGTCGGCGAGGGCGACGACGCCGAGCTCGAGGCGATCTACACGGGGCTCGGCGCGTGCGCGGCGCGGTACGACTGCGCCATCGCCGGTGGCGACATCGCCCGCGGGCCTGGCCTTGCCCTCTCGATCAGCGTGCTCGGGCGCAGCAGCCACCCACCGGGCCGGGGCCATGCGCGCCCGGGTGACGTCCTCGCCGTGACCGGCACCCTCGGGGAGTCGGCTGCGGGGCTCGCCGTGCTGCACGACGCGTCGCTCCGCGACCTGCCGGGCGCCGACGAGTGCGTGGAGCGCCACCGCCGTCCGCACCCGCGCCTCGACGAGGGTGTACTCCTGGCGCCGCACGCCCACGCGATGATGGATAGCTCTGACGGTCTCGCCACAGACCTGCCGCGGCTCGCCCGGCGCAGCGACGTCGCGCTGGTGGTCGACCTCGACGCGCTGCCACTGCACGAGGACGTCCGGCTGATCGCCGAGACGCTGCGCCGGACCCCCGGCGCCTTCGCCGCCACGGGCGGCGAGGACTACGAGCTCGTCGTCGCCCTCCCCGCCGCTGCCGTCGCCACGTGCGGCGTACCGCTGACCGTGATCGGCCGGGTCGAGGCCGGCCCACCTGGCGTGCGCTTCACCGGCGCGGGTGCCGACGAGACGCTGCGCGGCTGGGACCACCTGAACTGACCAGAGGGGTCTGGCCCCTTTGTTTACACAAAGGGGTCTGGCCCCTCTGCTCACACAAAGGGGCCAGACCCCTCTGATCAGTTAGGACTTGATCTCGACCGGCATGCCCACGGCGACGTCGGTGAAGAGCTCCTCGACGTCGGGGATGTGCATGCGGACGCAGCCGTGCGAGGCGGCGGAGCCGATCGACCAGTCCTGCGGGGTGCCGTGAATGCCGACCAGCGGGGCGGAGGTGCCGATCCAGCGCGTGCCGAGCGGGTTGGTCGCGCCCGGCGGGACGGGCTCGAGGCCGGCGGCCCACGGCGAGTTCGGGGGTGTCCACGTGGGGTTCTCGATCTTCTCGGTCACCACGAAGCTGCCGGTTGGTGTGGGGTAGGCGGACATGCCGACGGCGATCGGGTACTGCTTGGCGAACTTGCCGTCGAGGTAGAGGTTGAGCACGAACTTGCTGAGGATCACCACGATCTTGCCGCCGGTGGCGCTGATCAGCGCGGGCCGGGCGATGCCGTCGACCGGCAGGTTCTCCTGGCGCTGGTAGGCGCGCACCGCGCGCTCGACCTTCGCGTTGTACTCCCAGCTGAGCTTGCCCTTCCACATCTTCGCGAGCCGTAGCCGGCGCGTCAGGTTCGCGACGTCATCGCCCTTGGCGCCGGGGGCGAGCGTGAGATCGTTCGTCAGCTTCTCCGTCGAATCGACGTTGATCTCCTTGGTGCGTGTCGCCGTCTTCCCCGTCGCGTTCGTGATGAACAGCTCGACTTCCGACGTGCCCTGCGGCAGCTTGCTGGTCTCGATCGTGTAACCGACCGACATGCGCGTGACCTTCGCGTCCTGGCCGTTGACCTTCGCGACCACCTTGGTCGGGCTCGCCGAGTCGACGAACGCGTAGACCTTGGGACGGTCCGTGTCGGTGACCCACCCGTCGATGCCGCCGAGGCGCACCGAGGGGCGGCCCGTATCGACGCGCATGACGTGGCCGGCGCGCGTCTCGTTGCCGGCGGCGTCAGCGGCCACCAGAGTCAGCGGCACGGCGCCGTCCTCAACGACCGGCACCAGTGTGAACGCTCCGTTCGCATCGGCGGTCGTGGCGACCTCGCCGTCCTTCCAGACGGCGGTCACGACGGCGTCCGGCTCCGAGGTGCCGGTGATCTTGGCGGTCGTCGACCAGCCAGCGGCGGTCGTGGCGTTCAGCGCGGGTGCGGTGCCGTCGGTGGTGAAGCTCCAGGCGTACGACGAGGCGCCGTCGATCGGGTTCGACGAGGTCAGGTCCACGGTGGCCCGGTGCGGGCCGTCGGCCAGAGCCGGCAGGGACAGCGTGTAGCCCGCGGGCGTGCGGGTGGCGCTCGACGAGACATCCTCGCCGTCAATGCGGATGACCGCCGACTCGACCTCATCGACCGAGCGCAGCACGATGCGCAGCGGCGTCGTGCCGTTGACCGTCGCACCCGGGGCCGGCGAGACGGATTCGACCACCGGGCGGTCGGCGTAGGCACGGGCCACGAGTGTGCCGCTGACCGCGATAACGGCGACCGCAGCAACTGCGATCAGGCCGATGACGGTTCCAGTGCGCACGTACCCACGATAATGGAGGGCGCACGTGTGCGGTGCGGCTTCGCCGTAAGCGGGGTCTCAGGAGCGCGGAAGCTCGCGACGCAACGCGCGGACGCGCAGCGACGGCACGCGCCACGAGGCCTCGGCGACGATCCG
>CAJCBN010000141.1 GCA_903960645.1 uncultured Actinomycetes bacterium
GACAGCGCCGCAGACACCGACACACGCACCGACGCATCGCCAATAACCCCAGTCGGCGCTGCGGGCACATTCGGCTTCGCAATGGGTGTGACCGACGCCGACGCAGCCGATGCAGCAGACGTACCACCCGCATTCGTCGCGGTGGCGGTGAACGTATAGGCGGTGCCATTGGTCAGGCCCGACACCACGCACGACCCCGACGCACCCGTGATCGTGCACGTCGCCCCACCCGGCGACGCCGTTACCGTATGCGACGTCGCAGCTGCACCCGACTGCGCCGCAGAGACCGACACCGTGACCGACGCGTCACCCACAACCCCGGTCGGTGCCGCCGGGACATTCGGGATCAGCGCGCCGGACGTCATCACCCGATTACCGGTGCCCGTGATCGAGACGGCAACGAACATGCCGTTCGCGTGCGTCAACCCGTACCAGTCGTTGTCGGCCGCCGATGTCCTCAGCGTCCAGTTGATGCCATCCGGACTCGTCATCACCCGATTACCGGTGCCGGTATAGGAGACGGCGACGAACTGGCCATTCCCGTACGTCACAGAGTTCCAGTCGTTGTCGGCTGCCGATGTCCTCAGCGTCCAGTTGATGCCATCCGGACTCGTCATCACCCGATTACCGGTCCCCGAACTGGAGACGGCAACGAACACGCCATTGCCGTACACAACCGAGCGCCAGGCGTTATTGGCAGCCGATGACCTCGATGTCCACGTGACGCCATCCGGACTCGTCATCACTCGATTACTGCTGCCGCTGATGCCGATGCCGACCGCAACGAACAGGCCATTCCCGTACGTGACCGCGCGCCAGTCGTTCACGGATGCCGGCGTTCTTGACGTCCAGTTGATGCCATCCGGACTCGTCATCACCACATTGCCGACATACGAAGAGGAGACGGCAACGAACAGGCCATTGCCGTACGTCACCGCGCGCCAGTCGCTGTCAGACGCCGATGCTCTCAACGTCCAGTTGATGCCGTCCGGACTCGTCATCACCCGGTTACCCGTACCGGTGTACGAGACGGCCACGAACAGGCCATTGCCGTACGTGACCGAGCGCCAATTGTTGTCGGCCGGCGTCGTCCTGGCCGTCCACGTGATGCCATCCGGACTCGTCATCACCCGATTGCCGGTGCCAGTCGCGGCGACGGCGACAAACAGGCCATTGCCGTACGTCACCCCGGCCCAGGCGTTGTCGACTGCAGACGTCCTTGACGTCCACGCCCCCCCCACACTTGACGGCGGCGGAACGCTCGATTGAGCACTCGGTGTCACCGCTGCGGACGGCGTGGATGCTGCTGAGGTACCGCCTGCATTGGTCGCGGTTGCGGTGAACGTATAGGCGGTCCCATTGGTCAGACCCGACACGACACATGAACCAGATACCCCGACGATCGTGCAGGTCGCCCCACCCGGAGACGCCGTCACGGTGTGCGACGCCGCATCTGTACCCGACTGCGCTGCGGAGATCGACACACTGACCGACGCGACACCCGCGATCACACCAGGTACCGCCGGGGCATTCGGGATCAGCGCGCCAGACGTCATCACGCGATTACCGGTGCCGGTTACCGAGACGGCAGCGAACAGGCCGTTCCCGTACGTCACCCCGTACCAGTTGTTGTCGGCCGCCGATGACCTCGACGTCCACGTGACGCCATCCGGGCTCGTCATCACCCGATTGCCCGTACCCGTCATGGACACAGCAACGAACTGGCCATTGCCGTACGTCACCGACTGCCAGTCGATGTCGGCAGCCCCCGTTCTCAGCGTCCAGTTGATGCCATCCGGACTCGTCATCACCCGATTGCCGACGCCGGCAAGCTGGTACGTGTTGGAAACAGCAACGAACAGGCCATTGCCGTACGTCACTGACAGCCAGCGGGCGTTGGCCGGCGTGGTCCTTGACGTCCACGTGATGCCATCCGGACTCGTCATCACCCGATTACCGGTGCCGCTGATGGCGGTCGCAACGAACAGTCCGTTGGCGTAGACCACCGAGCGCCAGTCGTTGCCGGAGGCCGGCGTTCTCGACGTCCAGTTGATGCCATCCGGACTCGTCATCACCCGGTTGTTGACAACGGAAGAGGAGACGGCAACGAACAGGCCATTGCCATACGTCACGGCGCGCCAATCGTTGTCGGACGCCGATGCTCTCAACGTCCAGTTGATGCCATCTGGACTCGTCATCACCCGGTTACCGGTGCCGCTATACGAGACGGCCACGAACAGGCCATTGCCGTACGTCACCGAGCGCCAATTGTTGTCGGCCGGCGTCGTCCTGGCCGTCCACGTGATGCCATCCGGACTCGTCATCACCCGATTGCCGGTGCCGGTGACACCGACGGCCACGAACAGGCCGTTGCCGTACGCCACCCCGTTCCAATCGTTGTCGACTGCAGACGTCCTTGCCGTCCACGACTCCCCTGCCACCAACGACGAGACGCCACCGCCACCACCGACACCACCGCCACCAACAACCATCGCGTTGGCCGGGGCTCCGGCACACAGCAGCAGGGCGCCGAGCGAGGCGAGTAGGGCAAGAAACGAGAGCTTCATGTGGCCGCGCGGGACGAGTTCGAACATCAATACGTGCAACGAGGGTGCGCCGGACAAACCGGCGAGGACCAGTGCCCCAAGGGCGATGATTCAGGCGCGCTAGCGCGGAAGAAACAGGTATCGAGTGGTCGCAGCGACGAGCGCCGGCACATGTCAGACGGGTGCATGCAGCCACGCTATGCAACCCGGGCAAACCGTTGGGATCGGTGTATGGGTGCCCCTACCGCCGATTGCGCAACTGTACGGGTAGCCCTATCGCGGCGTGACCTAGACTGATCGCACTGTGCTCAGCCTCCTACTCCTCGAGGACGAAGATCTGCTGCGGCTCACGCTCGCCACGGCGCTGCCGGACGAGACGATGTCGGTCGTCGGCGCGTATGGCGATGCCAAGAGCGCGATCGCCGCGGCCTCCAAGACCGCCTTCGACGTGCTCGTCACCGACCTCGACTTGGCGCACGGGCAGGGCCCGAACGGCATCGTCGTCGCCAACGTGCTGCGCCGCACGAAGCCCGAGATCGGCGTGGTGCTGCTCACGTCGTACGCGGATCCGCGTCTCGTCGGCTCGAAGCTCGATCAGCTGCCCGAGCGCACCGAGTACGTGCGCAAGCACGCGATCCGCGACATCGACACGCTGCGCACCGCGATTCGCCGCGCGGCACAGGGCACGAATGTGCCGGCGAGTCTCGCTGCCGAGGTGAACCTCACCGACACGCAGATGGAGACCATGCGCCTCGTCGCCCAGGGCTTGAGCAACGCTGAGATCGCGCGGCAGCGCGTCGTCACGGAGGGCGCCGTCGAGGTGTCGCTCCGCCGCATTGCCCGCAACCTCGGGTACAGCAACGACTCGACGCAGAACGTCCGGGCGCTGCTCGTGCGCGCGTACTTCGAGCTGGCCGGGGCAACGGGTGCCCAGCACAAACTCCCGTCCTAGCGCGCGCGAACTGCTCGGTGGCCGCTGGGCGATCTCGCTCCGCGGCTGGCTGATCTTCTCCGCGCTGCTCTTCATCCTCGGTCCGCTCGGCATCAAGTCCCAGTTGGGCGTGTCGGTACAGACCATCGCGGTGATCGTCGGCACAGGCTGGCTGGCGATGAGCGTCCTGTATCTGGCCGCGCACCTTACTGTTTTTCGCAACCGCCACACCGCGCCCCGCCACGTCGCGTGGATCATCGGGCTCGGCGTCGTCGTGGGCGCCGCGCGCGCGGCGGCCGCCTTCGCCCTGCCTGAGAGCCGAGCCGCATTGGGCGACGGCTGGTCTAGCGCGCTCTCGGCCACGGTGTACTTCGTCCCGGTCACCGTGATGGCGGCGGTGCTGATCACGTACCTGCTCGCCGCGACCGACTGGTACGCCTCCGAGCGCACGCGACTGCTGCGCTTCGAGGTCGACGCCGAGGCCGCGCGCCTGCGCGCCGTCGGCGCACTCAAAGCCGCGCGTGCAGTGATCACCACGCGCATCCAGACCGCGCTCGAACAGCAACTCAGCGACCTCGAACGCGTCGCCACAATCGATGACGCCGACGCCCGCCTGTCCGACGCGCTCCTCGACACCGCCGCCGGGTACGTCCGACCCGAGAGCCACCGGCTCTGGCAAGAACGCGACCCCGGACTCCAGCGCAGCGGCTTCGCAGCGATCGAGCGCGCGAGCCTCTCTGCGCCTCTGCCGATCGCACTCCCCTACGCGCTGTGGGCCGTGATGATCATCCCCGCGGCAGCCTCGCATTTTGGCACGTTCACCTGGATCCCCAGTGCGCTCACGCTCTTCATTGCCATGGTGGTGCTGTACCCGCTTGGGCGCGCCGCGATCCGTCGGTACGCGCCCGCGCCGCACTACCTGCGCGCGCGTCTGCTCGCGCTCGTTCCGATGCTGGCTGCCGCGCTGCTGAGTGCGACCGCTGCGGCAGCGTTCGGGTCGAGTGCGACCACACCGCTGCAGACAGTGCTGCCGGCGGTCTTCGTGGTCATCTTCACGGTCGTCGTCAGCTGGGTGCAGGCCGCGCTGCGCACCCAGGATGAGCGGCTGCGTTCGTTGCGCTCGTACGCCGAGAATGCCGAAGTCGAACGCCTCGCTCTCGAGGCCGCGACCGAGCAGATGCAACGCGAGCTCGCGCTCTACCTCCACGGCACGGTGCAGGCCGGCCTTGTCGCATCGGCGTACTCCATCCAGGACGCCGTCAATCGCGGCGACAGCGAGGCACTCGAAGAGGCGATCGCCGACGCGCGCGCCTCGATCGCGCGCGTCGGGCAGGACGCCGGCGAGGTGACGGTGCACGACCTCGTCTCGCTACGCACGGCGATCACCGAGCGCTGGGACGGCGCCATCGCCATCACGTGGAACCTCCCGACGGACGAGCCGGCAGCCACCGTGATCACCCGCATCGAGAACGTGATCCAGGAGTGCCTCGCCAACGCGTCGATCCACGGCGCCGCCTCCGAGGCGACCGTGCGCATCGCCCTCGACGACGAGCAGGTGATCGTCGAGATCACCGACAACGGCCGGGGCGTTGGCACCGGCAAGCCCGGCCTCGGCAGCGCCATCCTCACCGAGGCAACGCACGGCCAGTGGTCGATCGCGTCGGTGCCGGACGGTGGTGCGCAGGTGCGCGCCGTCGTGAACCACTGACGTACCGGGAAGCCGCTCGCAGGCCGATGCGCGGCGCGACGGGTTGCCCCGCCGCGCCGCTGGTCGGACCGTCTACCCGACCTTGATCTTGATCGTGCGCACGATGCTCGTGCCGTTCTTGCGCTTGACCTTCATTTTCACTTTGTAGGTGCCCGGCTTCGACGCCACGAGCTTGCCGTCGACGAGCTTCAGGCCCGCCGGCAGCGAGCTGGCCAGGTACTCGACCTTCGAGGTCGGGCGCACCCAGATGTTCGCGCCGCGCAGTAGATCCGCGCCAGCGGCCGGCGTCGCTGCTGCCAAGATCGCCTCGCCTCGCGTCTCACCCACGGTGATACCCGGCGCCGGTGAGAACACCGGCGGCGTTGCTGCCGGCGTCTCTGCTGGCGTTGCTGCCGGCGTCTCTGCCGGCGGCGTCACTCCCGGCGAGGCATCCACAGGCGCTTCCGACGGAACCGGCACCTGTACCGCTGCGGAATACGCCGGATCCGACCACGTCGCTCCGTTGTGCGCAATCACGCGCACCTTCACGTACTTGCCGCCACACGCCTGCGGAATGTCGAGCTCCGCTGTCGTACTCGACTCGTCGATCACGGCCGACCAACCCGTCTCGCCGTCGTCCGACATGAGCCAGCGATACGTATAGCTCTCCGGCGTATTCGTCCACGTCCCGATGGACGCCGACAATGTGTCACCCACGGCAGGCGTGCCCGTGATCGCCGGCGCATTCGCACCGCCCGTGTTCACTGGCAACAGACCAGCGTCGGCAGCTGCCGGTACAACGGCGAGCGCCCATGTGTCGTCTTCTTCCTGTTTGACACACGTGGAGGCGCTGCCGTCGAGCGTGACGTACACGAGCCCGACGCACGACCCACCGCGGGCCCGAACGTAGAGGCCGTTGCGATCTACGCCGAGACCCGCGAAGCCCGAAAAGGGGGTTTCTGCCCAGGCGTTCTCGACGCCCGATCCACCGATGTCTGCGCGGACGATGACGCCACGTCCGTCCATATTGATCGCTCCGTAGATGTAATCGCCATCCACTGCTACGCCAGCCACTTCACTCGCGAACTGGAGATTCCAGTTCGCGTCCTTCGGCCCCCCCGTAATCGGCGCGCGCGAAACGCCATTGTCTTGAGCCCAGTAGAGATAGTGCGCATCACGGGCCATGTAGCGCGCGTTGCCCACGTCTCCCGTGATGAAGGCGGGACGAGGATCTGTGCCATCGATCTTCATCCGCTTGATGGCTCCACTTAGGGAGAGGTAGATGTACTGGTCGTCGACCAGCGTGCCACCCTGAGCGCCCCAGCCATAGGAGGTCAGTGATGTCGGCGTCCCGCCTCCCGCTGGATGCGAAAAGAGGTCGGTCCACCCCGCCCACACGTTCGTTACGCCGTTGGACGAGAAGCCCCAGACACCGCCAGGATTCGAGTAGTCCTGACGCGAGCTTCCGTCGCCAAGCACCGAGTAGCTCTTGAGATACACGCGTCCAAGCGGAGCGGTAGGCCTCGGCGCGGTCGCTGCCGCGGAGCATTGCGTGGCCGACGTGCCGTTGAATGCCGTGACGCAGATCCGCAGATTGTTCCCTGTATCTGCCGACTGCACGAGATACGTGGGCGAGTTGTTGCCCGGGCCGGTCGCATCCGTCCAACCTATTCCGGTGGGCGAGACCTGCCACTGGTAGGTGAACGTGAGGTCGTTCAGCATGGAATTCGTCCATGTGCCATTAAGCCCACCGGCTACGAGCCCGCTGGCTTCGAACGTCGGCGCAACGGTGTTGACCGGAGCCGGCGGTGCCGGCACGGCAATCGTGGCGAGGGAGTACACAGAGGTCAGCAGACCGTTGTTTGCGCCGGCACGCACCTTCACACGCAGTGTCTTGCCGATATCCGCAATGGCCACGTGGTAGGAACTGGTGGCAAATCCGACTCCGGTCGCAACATTCCACGTCGTACCGCTGTCCGCCGACACTTGCCAGGTATAAAACTGCTGATCCGGCGTCGACGCCCAGGTACCCGACGTCGCCGTAAGCGTCTCGCCGACTGCGACGGTGCCCGAGACGGTGGGAACAGCCGTGTTCGCGATCGCCGCGCCCAGCGGCACCTTCGCGGTCCCTCCGATAATCGAAATCTGATGATTTTGGCCCGTTGCGTTGATGTCCGTGATCAGCGTGGGCTGAACACCCGTGCCGTCAAGGTTTGCCTTGCCGACCGTGCCCGGATCGCGCGACGTCCAGTAGACATTGCTGCCATCGACGTTGACGCCCCAGACCGAGCCGGGGGACTGCGTATTGAGCCACGTTGAGTTGATGCCGGTGCCGTCGAGATTGGCCCGGTGGACGTACTTGTCGGCGAAGCCCGTCCAGTAGATGTACTGGCCATCAACGGCGACCCCACGCATGTCCATGCGATCATAGAAGCCGAACGTCGGATCGACAGGCCCCCCGCTCTCGAGATCGACCCGCCGAAATCCCGTGTAGCTGTAGCCGATGTACAGCCAATTCGCATCCGTGGTGAGGCTGTACGGATAGTCGCCATCCACGCCCACCGCGAATCGCGGATTGTTATTGCTCCCGTCAAGATTAGCCCGCCCGATCCACTTGCCTCTCACACACGTGTAGTAGAGATGCGAAGCAGTCGCAGTGAAACCAGCGATGGGTTCGCCGGCGCAGTCTGTGTCAAGCACCGACGCATTCAGGTTGTCACCGTTCAAGTCCTGGCTGCAGATGTTGTCCCCATTTCGGCCGTACATCTTTGTGGCACTCGCGAAGAACCAGTAATCCGCCAGGCATGCAGTGCTGACGGACCGATTGACGTTCGTGCCATCAGTGGACGCCGTACCGATGCTTCCGTCCGCCCCCCAGTACAAGGAAGCTGCCTGCGCCTTCCCGGCGATTAGGCCGAGGGCGACGACGAGGAAGAGCGCGACAACGGCGACGCTCCAGGCGCGCCAACGCGGAACGGACAGGTGCCTTGTGGTTACCGCAACAGCGGACGCGTGCGTGTGAGACGGATGCATGCCAGCACGCTAAGCAAGCCGAGCGAACCGCTCATGAAGGTGTCGTACTTCCCGCCCCCCACCAACACCACGTGTCGTACTATCCGCCACTGATTTCGCCCTGCAGGAACGGGAGCATGAGGCGGCCCCATCAAGCCTGACCACGATCACCTCGCAAGCTCCAAGCAACCACCACGCGGCGGGGCGTCCCGCCCCACCCAACGTCGATTACCTGACGGTCACCGTGATCGCGCGAGTCACTGTCGTGCCATTCGCACGCTTGATCCGCACCTTGATGGGGTAGGCACCAGGCGTCGCGGTCTGCACGAGGCCGTTGCGCAGCGACAGCGCCGCCGGCAGCGAGCGCTTCAGGCACGAAACCTTCGACGTCGGCCGCACCCACATGTGCGCACCGCGCACGAGGTCTCTGCATGCTGCTCGCACAGACGCGGCGAGGGTCACGGCCCCGCGCGTCGCGCCGACGGTGATGCCCGGCGCCGGCGAGAACAGCTGGAGGGCCACCGCCGAGGACGCCTGTAGCGGTGTGGCCCGCGGCGTCTCTGATGGCGTCGACGCCTCGCGACGCGTCACCCGCGCAGACACCGCCGAATACGCAGGTTCCGACGTCACATCCCCAAACGCGATCACCTGTACCCGCAGGTACCTCCCCTCATAGGCCGCCGGTACGACAAGCGACGACCGGTTCGGATCAGCACCCGTGATGGCAGCCCACCCACCGGTACCACTGTCCGACACCTGCCACAGATACCCGTACGCGTCCTCCGACGCCGGCGGATTCGACCACGTACCGTGCCCGGCGGTCAGCGTCTCCCCAACCACCGCCTCACCCGTGATCGTCGGTGCGTCCGCGCCGCCCGCGTTGGCCGGCGGCGGCGTCCCGCCGCTCGACTGAGTCTGCGAAAAGGCCACGTTGTTGTCGTCGGCATTCACGTAGACCCCGACCGCAGTGCACTCGCCCGCACCCGCACCCGCGCACGAAACTGAGTAGAGATAGTCGTCAAGATACATTGGAGCGCGCGTCAGGGACCCGAAATCGGATGGCGACCCCGTGCTCCACGTGCCACCGGTCTGCATCCAGGTGAACGGCGAGTAGCCGGCGTCGAGTTCGTACGACCCGACGGCGGCGCAATTGCCCGCACTGGCGCACGACACGGCGCGCATCTCCAGGCGGGGGGCATCTGACTCAATGTCCGCCGGCAAGGTGATACGCGCAGCTGTACCCCACGTGCCACCGGTCTGCGTGACCGCGAACCCGTCACCAAGGGCTGTGCAGTCGCCGACACCCGAGCACGACACCGAGCGGAAGTACGTACTGTTGATGCCGGCGGGAGTCGCCGCCTGGCCCCAGGTACCACCGGTCTGCGTCACCATGAACGGATTGGGGCGGCTGGTTCTGGTCCGGTAGGTCCCCACGGCCGCGCAGTTGCCGCCATCCCCGCCTGTGCACGACACCGAAACGGCCTCCGCGCCACCCTGCGAGAAGTCGATCGAGGGCACCGCTGCTGAGAAGTCAAACGGGACTGCATCACCCCACACGCCATCGATCTGCGCCTGCGCGAACGCCTTGTACTCGCCATAGCCGACCTTGAACTGCCCGACCGCCGTGCAGTTGCCCGGACTCACGCACGACACGGAAACGAGATCGTCGCCGGGCTCGGAATGCTGAGGATGCGCAACGGAGAAGGTCGTCGGCTCGGCCGGGCCCCAAGCACCGGCGGCCTGCGTCACCGCGAACGCCTCGAAATTCCCCGCAAGATTCCTGAACGATCCGACCGCGGTGCAGTTGCCCGCGCTTGCGCACGACACAGAATTCAGATCGGCGACCGGGGCCGCATTCTGCGGATGCGCGTTGGGGAAGACAACGGCAACGGCCGGTCCCCATTCGCCATTGGTCTGCGTCTGTGCGAACGCCTCCGTTTCACCGTCACCGCCAGCAAGCTGGAAACTGCCGACGGCCGTGCAGTTGCCCACACTTCCACACGACACGGCGTTCAGGGTGGCCCCCTGCCACCCCTGCGCGATTCCGCTGAGGTCCGCCGGCTCCGCGACGCGCCACACGCCATTCGTCAGCGTCTGGGCAAAGGCCTCATTAGAGCCCGCAACGTTCTTGAACGATCCGACCGCGGTGCAATTGCCGGCGCTCGCGCACGACACAGAATTCAGAGCGGCGTAAGGGGTCGCATTCTGGACGCCATCGGCGAAGGCGGCGGGCGTCACAGGACCCCAGGCCTGGGTCGCCTGCGCTTGTTCGGCGGCCAGCCCGAGCAGGCCGACAATGAGCAGCGCGAGGAGCGCGACATTCCCGCCCCGCCGGCGCGGCAGCACCAACGCCCCAGCGGTTGCCAACCCACCCAATGCCAACGTACGCGACGGTTCCATGAGACCACGCTATGCAATAGGAGCGAACCGCTCATGAAGGTGTCGTACTGCCCGCCCCCCACCAACACCACGTGTCGTACTACCCGCCACTGCACGAGATCAGGTTCGTCGTAGACTGCCCACACGATGCTCCGGGTACTCCTAATCGAGGACGAAAACCTGATGCGGCTCGCGCTCGCCTCCATGCTGCCCGACGAGACGATCACGGTCGTGGGGGCATACGCGGATGCCGCGAGTGCCATCGAGGCCGCGCAGACCACCGCGTTCGACGTGCTCGTCACCGACCTCGACCTCGCGCAAGGCCAAGGACCTGATGGCATCGTCGTCGCCAACGCGCTCCGCCGCAAGAAGCCGGAGATCGGCGTCGTGCTGCTCACGTCGTACGCGGATCCTCGTCTCGTTGGCGCCAAACTCGAGCAGGTACCGACCCGTACCGAGTACGTCCGCAAGCAGGACGTGCGCGACATGGACACCCTGCGCGCCGCGGTTCGCCGCGCCGCGTACGCGCAGGGCGAGGCACTCCCTCCGTTGCCAGCCGTGGAGTTGACCGACTTGCAGGTCGAGACGATGCGGCTCGTCGCGCAGGGCATGAGCAACGCGGAGATCGCGCGGCAGCGCTTCGTCACGGAGCGCACGGTCGAGAAGTCGATCCAGCGAATCGCACAGGCGCTCGGCTCCGCCGGCGACGCGACGACGAACACGCGCGTCCTGCTCGTACGCGCGTACTTCGAGATGGCCGGGGCCAACGGTGCCCAGCACAAGCTCCCGTCCTAGCACGCGCGAACTGCTCGGTGGCCGCTGGGCGATCTCGCTCCGCACCTGGCTGATCTCCACGGCGATGCTGCTGATCGGTGTGCCACTCGGTTTCAAGGCGACGCTGAATCTGGAGCCACAGACCATCGCGCTGATCTCGGTCGTAGACTGGCTGATCTTTTCCGCCCTGTACCTGGGCGCGCACCTAACGGTTTTTCGCCACCGCCGCACCACGCCCGTCCACGTCGCGTGGCTTGTGGTGCTGGGCCTGCTCTTTGGGATCGCACGCTCGGCGACGATCTTCGCCCTAC
This sequence comes from uncultured Actinomycetes bacterium, assembly GCA_903960645.1. Lineage (GTDB taxonomy): Bacteria > Actinomycetota > Thermoleophilia > Gaiellales > F1-60-MAGs149 > F1-60-MAGs149. The sequence goes on from CAJCBN010000141.1 coordinate 11,641, forward strand.
CGGAGTGCCGCGCCATATTGGGCGACGGCTGGTCGGGCGCCCTGACAGTGGCACTGTGCTTCACCCCGGGCAGCGTGATTTTGGCGGTGCTGGTGACCTATCTGGTCGCGATCACCGACTGGTACGCGACCGAGCGCACGCGGCTTCTGCGCTTCGAGGTCGAAGCCGAGGCGGCGCGCCTGCGAGCCATCGGAGCCCTCAACGCCGCACGCGCGGTGATCACGACACGCATCCAGACTGCCCTCGAGGAGCGGCTAAACAGTTTGGAGCGCGCCGCAAAAATCGACGGCGACGATTCTCGACTCTCCGACTCCCTGCTCGACACCGCCGCCGACTACGTGCGCCCCGAAAGCCACCTGCTCTGGCTCGGGCAAGACGCCACGCCGCGACGCAGCAGTCTCGGCGACCTCGACCGGGCAAGCCTCTCCGCTCCCCTCCCAATCGCACTCCCCTACGTACTGTGGGTGATCCTGGCTTTCCCCACGTTGGTCGCGCACTATGGCGCTCTCCGCTCGCTTCCAAACCTGCTCGCACTGCTCGTCGCCATGACTGTGCTGTATCGACTCGGCCGCACCGCCATCCGCCGCTACGCCCCCGCGCCGCGCTACCTGCGCGCACGTCTGATCGCACTCGTCACCATGCTCATCGCGGGGGCAATAGGCACTGGCGTGCCCGTCCTTCTGGGGACGTCCTCGCTCGTACCGCTGCGACAAGCTCTGGTGGTCCTCTTTCTTGTCGCGGTGACGACCATCGTCAGCTGGACACAGGCCGCCCTGCGCACGCAAGAGGCGCACCTGAGCTCGATGCGCACCCATGCCGAAGAGTCCGAGTTGGAACGACTCGCCCTCGAGGCCGCGACCGAGCAGATGCAACGCGAGCTCGCGCTCTACCTCCACGGCACCGTGCAGGCCGGCCTCGTCGCGTCGGCGTACACGATCCAGGACGCCGTCAACCGCGGCGACAATCAGGCACTCGAAGCAGCGATTGCCGATGCACGTTTCGCAATCTCACAAGTTGGCGAGCCCGACCAACGAACAGACGCGACCGACCTCGCCACGCTGGCGCAGCAGCACGATGCCAAGTGGCGCGGCCTGATCGGGATCACGTGGAAGCTGCCCAACGACCCGATTGCTGCGGAGGCCGTGTACCGCATCGGCAACGTGGTTCAGGAGTGCCTCGCCAACGCGTCGATTCACGGCGCCGCATCCGAGGCGACCGTGCGGATCGTCGTCGAATCCGACTGCGTGATCGTCGAGATCACCGATAACGGCAGCGGCCTCGGCGACGGCAAGCCCGGCCTCGGCAGTGCCGTCCTCAACGAGGCGACGCACAGCCAATGGTCGATCGCGTCGGTGCCGACCGGCGGTGCTCAGGTGCGCGCCGTCGTGCCGGTCTGAGCACGGCGACCGCTCGACAACACCCGCAGCACGACGGGCTGTCCCGCCGCGCTGCGGGTCGGACCGTCTACCCGACCTTGATCTTGATCGTGCGCACGACGCTCGTGCCGTTCGCACGCTTGACCTTTATCTTCACCTTGTAGGTCCCCGGCTTCGACGCCACGAGCTTGCCGTCGACGAGCTTCAGACCGTCGGGCAGCGAGCTGGCCAGGTACTCGACCTTCGAGGTCGGCCGCACCCAGATGTTCGCGCCGCGCAGCAGGTCTGCGCCGGCGGCCGGCACCGACGCAGCCAGGACAGCCTCACCTCGTGTCTCACCGAGCGTGATGCCCGGCGCCGGCGAGTACGGAAGCTCCGATGGCGCGGAGGACGCGTTGCCGCCCGCCGAGACGGGATCAGGCGATTGCGGCTGGGCCGGCGTCGGGACCGCACCCTGGATCACCTGGCGCGGAGTCGATGCACTCACCTGCGGCTCCGAGAATCCATTCGAAGCCGTGATCTTCACGCGCACGTACTTGCCAACCTGCGCGGCGGCGGGAGTGAACAAGCTCGTGTCCGCGCCGGCGATGTCGGTCCAAACAACGGACTGCGTGCCAATAGACGGCGTCGCCAGCATCCCTCGCAGCGTGACGTCCGGCGCCGCGTCCGCCTCTTGCCACTGGTACGTCGCCGTCGGCGCAGGTATCCCAGTCAACTCGACGACGGCCTCCATGGTCGAGCCGCTGGGGACAGAGTCATCGGAGACGTCATCACCATCGAGATCAATCGACGCGACCGCGGCAAACTGGCTTGCCCGGACGATGTCGACGTTGTAGCTGGACAGGTGGCCCTCATTCACCGCATACGGGCGATACCCAAACCACGCCCCGGTAGTGC
>CAJCBN010000142.1 GCA_903960645.1 uncultured Actinomycetes bacterium
GCCGCCCCACCACCCGTGGCGTTGATCAGTCGGACACTGCCGGTCCTACGAAGACGTGGGCGGCAGGATGGTCCACGGATTCGCGAGGTCGTAGAGCGCCTCGCTGTAGAACGACGACGGCAGGCAGGCAGAGTCGCCGGTGGCGCCGTTCATGCTGAGAGCACTCCAGCAGTTCTCGAAGGCCTGCACGCAGGCTGAGCTGGTGCCGAGGTACGCCTTGCCACAGCCCTGTGCCTGAGAGGCGAGCGCCGACTCGGACGACTTCCACGAGCTCACGTCCATGTTCGTCGGGTAGCCGGTGATCAGCGACGTGTAGCCGGTCGCCCACGAGTTCAGGTTGCCCTGCACGGCGAAGGCCGCAGCGGCCGCGTCACCAACGAGCGCTGCGGGGGACGTCGACGAGAAGCTCGACGGCAGCAGCGTGTAGATCGGCTGGTACGAGACCTGCGTGATGCACGCGGCGTAGTCGGGGCCCGGGTTGCACTGATTGGGCAGGCCCGTGAGCATCGCCGTGTAGTTGTTCGTGAACTGCGTCATTGCAGCGCTCATGTTCGGGCTGGCCGCGGCGGCATAGCCGGGCACGGAGAAGCAGCTCGAGGGGCCCCAGCAGTAGTCCGTCTCGCTGATCGTCAGGTTGGAGGACTGGCTCGCGAGATCCTGCGAGAAGCTGGCCGACGCGCTGGCGCCGTAGTAGCTGGCCGACATGCTCGCGGCGATCTGCTGGGCGCTGCTCTCGGACGAGGCCGTGATCTGCAGCACCGACATCCACGAGGCACCGACGGTGTAGCCCATCGGCACGGAATCGCCGCAGAGCGACAGGAAGTTGAGCGCATCATCCATGTTGGTGATGCCCTGCGCCTCGGAGTAGAGCTGGGGCGTCAGCGTCGGGTTGCCGAAGTTGACGTAGCCGCCGGTCCAGTTGACCTGGGCGATGGCGTAGAACGAGTTCGTGCTCGACTGGTTCTGCTCGCCGAAGCTCGCGCTCGCCTCAGCGCTGACTGCCGCCTCGGAGTAGCCGACGGATGCGCTGACCGACAGGGCGGACTGCGCTGCGGCAGCCGTCTCGTAGATCTGGATGGAGCCCGCAGTGGTCGTGTCGCCGCCGATCTTCGTGGCGGACTGCACGGTCTGACAGGTCGGTGTCGTCTGCATCGTGCCCGACAGGACGTTCTGCCAGCTGGCGCCGCCGGTGCCGAGGGTGTCGACGTAGGCGAGGCAGAAGTTCGAGTTCGCGTAGGCCGGCGAAACCGAGGAGCAGTTCTGGCTCGTCACCTGACGCGTGGAGCGCATGCGCGACTGCTTCGGCTTGATCACCTGCTGCGGGATGACTCGCACCTTCAGGCCCTTGCCGAGCTGCTCGGCGCGCCCAGCGGCACTGCGATTGTTCGGCGTGGCGATGACTTGGAACGTGACGGTCTTGGCCTTCGCGTTGTAGACCGGCGTGCCGACGACGCGGCGGAAGATCGCCCTGCCCTCGGGCGAGGCGACGGTGACGTTCGGTGAGAACCCGAAGTGGCGGTTCCACTGCGTGCGCAGCCTCGACGGGTTCGTCGTGCGCGTGCCGCGGATGTTCTGCTTCTCGATCGTCGTCAGCGCCACCTTCGGGGCGACACCCTTGAGCGTCACGCGAATGCCGCCGTTCTCCCGCTGCACCGCAACCGATGAGCTCGTGACCTGCGCATTGACCGTGTCATAAGTGCGCGGACCGCTGTACGGCTTGCTGGTGGCCATTGCCGCGGTGGCGATGACCAGTGCGACCATGGCGACGGCCATGACGCTTGCTGTGCGGATGACGGATGGCTTCACGAAACTGACTCCCTTAGGGTGACGGTGATCATCATGCGTCGGGACGGCCTCCCATAGCGCAAGGATCTCGAACGACTATTGCAAGTTCCACAGGCGCGGTGGGATCAACCGCGAAATCTGAGGGATACCCCACTCCTTCACCGACCTGGGCGGTCAGGGCACCCTCACCGAGCGGGACTACCAAGCGATGCGCGCGGGCTGCGCCCGAAACGACGAAAGGCCCGCCGCGACCAGAGTCGCGACGGGCCTCGCCAAAGCGGAGCTAGGCCGACTGCTCGATCGGACCCTCGGCGCCATAGCCGCGGACCGACGTGACGTCGATAATGATGGCGACGCCGCCCTTGTCGGGGTCGTAGTCGCGCTCGCCCTGGATCATGCCGTCGTAGACGCGGTCGTTCTGGCTCGCATCAACGCGCGCCGTGCCACGGATCGAGAGCATGAACGGGCTGGTCTCGGGGTCGAACAGCGCCAACGAGACCTCGGGGTTCGCCGCCACGCCCGTGGCGAGGCCGTCGTTCGGATTGCGCGTCCAGACGCCCAGCTCGGTCGCGGAGAGCACCTGGGTGCTGCCGCGGAACGAGACGGTCGGGTAGCCGCTGACGTCGTTGTAGCTGAGTGCGAGTGCGCGGCCGCGGGCGAGCGAGTTGTCGACGGCGCCGGCGATGTGGGAGAGATCGATGGGCATGGTGCTCCTGAGCTATTCGGTGGATCAGGGACAGGGAACGCCGAGGTGCCGCGGGGAATTCCCCGCCCGGCCCTCCCGCCGCTCGGCCCATACGTCCGCGCTCCCCAGAGCGGGGCGCCCTGCCCTACTGCGGCGGGATGAGGGTGCCGCTGAAGATCTGCCAGGCCAGCACCGACTTCGCGACGAGGCTCAGGATGATGTACGCCCACTCGCCGCGCAGGTAGTTCGACCACTTGCCGATCTGCCGATACTGGAGGAACTGCACGATGGCGAAGCAGTTGAAGAGCAGGAAGAGGCTGACGAGGATGCCGTAGACGAACCCGGGGACCTCGTTGTCCGAGGTCGAGCCGATGTTCAGGCTCAGAATCAGGAAGATGATCCACGGGACGATGCCCGCGATGCAGCCGAAGGTGAATGGCACCATGCCGCCGCCGGGCTGCTCGTACTTCTCCTGCAGCCAGCCGAACAGGATCATCGAGGCGTTCACGCCGAACAGCGCGATCAGGGCGGCGACGTCCATCACGCCGAGGATCTGCGCGATCAGCACGATCATCACGGACGAACTGACCGAGTACTCGACCCAGCGGAAGTAATTCCGTCCGGCCCGCAGACCAGCCTCGTAGCGCGGGAAGAACCACGGCGTGGCGACGAGGAAGTGGAACAGCGCGGACAGCCCGAAGAAGAGCGCCACGCCCCACGCGATGCGTACGTCCAGCAGTACGACCGGGTCGGTCATCGCCGAGCCGGGAGGTCCCTCGAGGTAGCTCGCGGTGACCGGCAGCGAGAAATCGGTCGCCAGCACGAGGATCAGGATCATCTGGACGAGATGGAAGAGCCCCGCCCCGATGTTGGCGCGCCGCAAGCGGCTCATCGTGGTGGTGGGAATTGGCGCGCCGGGAGCAGACATTTCAGAAGCATCGCACGCCGTGCCCCGATCTTGGGCGTAGATCCAGAGCCCTCTCGCGGGATTGAACCGCGGTCAGTGTTCGAGCGGCACGTCCCCACAATGCACGCATTCGCTCAGCGGCGCATCGGTGCCGACCTAGCGGAGAACGTCATGCGACGCCACCGATCACGGTCATGGCCACCGGCATGTCGGGCACGTCGCCAAGCGACGTCGTGAACGGGTCGGCATCGAGTACGACGAGGTCGGCCAGCCGGCCTTCCGACAGCACGCCGCGGTCATCCATATGACAGGCGACCGCGGCGTCGCGCGTGAACATGCGGATCGCCTCTGCCATGTCAATTGCCTCCTCTGGCGCGATGTGGACCCCGCCCTCGCTGCGGTGCGCCAGCGCGCACCAGATCCCGTGCCACGGGTTCAGCGCCTCGCGCTGCGTGCCCGTCGCGTCGGAGTTGCCCGGAGGCCGAAAGCCCAGCGCGTGCAATGACCGCAGCGGCGAGCAGGCCTCCTCGGGCGCCAGGTCGCCGTAGGAGTAGGTGAACTGCGGCGTCGTCACGACGAGGACGCCGGCAGTTCGGATTCGCCCCAGCAGGTCGGCGTTCGGTCGCATGTCTCCGATGTGCTCGATGCGGTGCCGGTGGTCGGTGCGGGGATGTACCGCTTGCGCACGCTGCACCGCCAGCAGAGCCATCTCGGCTGCCTCGAGGGTTGGTGCGACGTGCATCCACAGCTGCTGGCCAGCCACGTGGGCGGTCAGCACCATGTGGTCGAGTTCTTCCTGCGACCACTTGATGTCGAGCTCCGAGTTCCCGTCGATGTCGGCGCCCGTGCCGTCGACGAATAGCTTGATACCACCGAGCGCTAGCCACTCGTCACCGAAGCCTGTCTCGTAGCCGGCGCCCGTCAACTGCTCCACTGAGCCGAGCAGTGGCGTGTGCAGCCAGAGGCCGATCCGGGTGGGGAGCTCGCCGCGACGGCGCAAATCCTGGAACGCGCCGATGCCGTCGTGCGTGAACGGCAGCTCGGCGATGGTGGTCACGCCGCGTGCCGTCCAGCGGGCCCGGCCCTCGTCGCGGATCGCGTCGGCGATGGCGGCGCGCGAGTAGCGCGGCAGTGGCAGCCAGTCCCACAGCTCCTTGCCGCGCCCCGACTCGAGGTTGATCGCCGCCCCTCGCGGCAGCGTGGCCGAGCCGTCGAGCAGCCCGGTGACACGCAGCGCCATCGAGTTGAGCGTCACCGTGTGCAGGCCGGCGAAGACCACGCACGGGTGGCTGGGCGCAGCGTCGTCGAGGTCACTTCGCACGATCGGGCGGCGCTCGGCCACTAGACGTTGGACAGCGACGTCGGAACGCACGACGATCCACTCGCCCACTGGAGTGCGGGCTGCCGCCCCACGCACGACGTCGACGATGCGGGCGATCGAGCCGAGCTCGGACCCGAACGCCTTCTCGGCGTAGGCGAGGTGCGTCGCGGTCAGCTCGAGGTGACAGTGGGCGTCGACGATGCCGGGAATCACGACGCGGCCGGCGAGGTCGACGGTCTCGACGCCGGGCGCGGCCAGCGCCAGTACCTCCTCAGTGGTGCCAACGGCGGCGATGCGCCCACCGCGAGTCAACAGGCTCTGCGCGAGCGGCCGGGCATCGTCTTGGGTGTGAATCCTCCCGCCGACGTATGCAATGTCGTGCATGACGAAGAAGATACCTCACTTCGCGTGACGCCCAGAACGAAGCACAGCTTTATCCGGATGCCGAGTACTAGCCCTAACCGACTCTCAGCCCTGATCGGCTTTCTTCGGCTGACGGGTCACGAACGGGTCACGCCGATCGAGCCAGATCCCGGTTTTCGGCTTAGATCCAGAGCCCTCTCGCGGGATCGAACCGCGGACCCCCTCCTTACCATGGAGGTGCTCTACCACTGAGCTAAGAGGGCAAGTCGCTGTTGCCAGCGCCGGCGAATACTAACCGGCACGCGGCGGTTCGGCGCAAGCGGGCGGCGAACGCCCGCCCGGCTCATGCCGACGCTCGCGCACCGCCGGGAACCCCAGCGCGCGACCCGGCGACTAGATGTAGTTCCTAAGGACGTTGTTCATCCGGATCTCCTGGATGATCGGGGGTGCTTAAGCCTTCGATCGCAGGAGAGTCCGGATGAAGTCCCACAGTAACGCGCGGCTGACGCCGTATACGCGGGTGTTGATGTGTCGGCGTGTGCTTGAGGATGGCTGGTCGCGGGCCGCGGCTGGTCACGCCGCGGGCGTGAGTGAGCGCACGGTCGGTAAATGGCTGGCGCGATGGCGTGCCGGGGATCACCAGTTGCGTGACGCGTCGAGTCGGCCGCATGTCTCGCCGCGTCGTTTGCCGGCGAGTGTGGTTACGGCGATCGTGAAGCTGCGTCGCTTGTGGCTGACGGCAGCGGAGATCAGCGAGGTCCTTGGGCTGCGGTTGTCGACGGTTAGCCTGACGCTGAAGCGCGAGGGGCTGGGGAAGCGCTCGAAGCTCGTCCCGAAAGCAGAGCAGCGTTCGTATGAGCACGCGATGCCGGGCGACATGATCCATGTCGACACGAAGAAACTCGCACGGTTTGATCGCGTCGGACACCGCATCACGGGTATGCGCCAGGGCTCGCCTCGACGATCAGGCGATGATCGTGTCGGCTACGAGCATGTCCATGTCGCCGTCGACGACGCCACCCGCCTGGTCTACGTCGAGATCCATCCCGATGAGACCGCCAAGAGCGTCTCGCGTTTCCTGATCCATGCCGCACGCTTCTTCAAGAGCTACGGCATCACGATCAAGCGCGTCCTGACCGACAACGGCTCCGGCTACAAGAGCCACCAGCACGCTCGCATCTGCCGCCAGCTCGGCATCACCCACAAACGCACCCAGCCGTATCACCCCTGGACCAACGGCAAAGCCGAACGCTTCATCCAGACGCTGACCTACAAATGGGCCTACGGCGCCGTCTACCCGACCAGCAACGACCGCAACCGAGCACTACCAGCCTGGATCCATCACTACAATCACCAACGACCCCACGGCAGCCTCGGCCACCAGACACCCATCCGGCGCCTGAACAACCTGCTTAGGAACTACACCTAGCCGGTCGTCTCGGTCGGCTGGCCGATCCCGGCCGGCGTCAGCTCCTGCGGATCAACATCGGGGGAGACCTGGCTGGCGCGTGCGATCGTGCCCCCCTCCTCGGTGTCGGTGACGA
>CAJCBN010000143.1 GCA_903960645.1 uncultured Actinomycetes bacterium
CCGCCGCGTTCGAGGAGGTCGCGGCCGCCGGGGGCATCGAGCTCGTCGGGCGCTGGCAGGACGCCGACGTGGTGTGCCTCGGCGGGCCCGACGCGTCGATCACCTACGCGCACCTGCAGGAGGCGTTCCGCGCGCTGATGGAGGGCGCCGCCTTCGTCGCGATGCAGCGCAACCGGTGGTGGCCCACGCCGGACGGCCCGGGCCTCGATGCCGGCGTCTTCGTCAAGGGCCTTGAATACTCCAGCGGGCGGCGCGCGACGGTGATCGGCAAGCCCGCCGCGGGCGCCTACCGCGCGGCGCTCCACGTGCTGGGCGTCCGCGCCGCCGACGCGCTGATGGTCGGCGACGACCCCGTTGCCGACCTCGCGACGGCACACCGCATCGGTCTGCGCACGTGCCTCGTGCGCAGCGGCAAGGGCAGCACGTTCGCCTCGCCGTGGCCGACCGCGGACCTCGATCTCCCGGGCGTGGGCGACCTGCCGCACGCCCTCGGGCTCTAGCCGTTCGACCGCCGGGTTAGGGCTCGGGCTCGTCCTCGGGGTGGAAGTCGAGGCCGTGATCCTCGAAGCGCCGCAGGTACGGGACCATGTAGTCGACGACGACGTCGACGATCGCCTGCCCCTTGTCCGTCGTCGCGTGCTTCGGGGCACCCGACGCGCCGTACTTCGTGAGCTCCTCGAACAGCCAGAACTCCTTCACGTACGGGTCGGTCGTGGGGACCTGACCGCGGGCGTGCTCCATCTGCATCAGCTCGGGGAACAGCGCCAGACCGAGCGAGGTCTCCGCCTCGCCGCCGTGGCCCCAGCCGTCCCAGACGTCGAAGGTTCCCTCGGCGATGCGCTGGTTCGTGACGACCCACCAGTCGATCGTCGCGATGCTCAGCTCAGGATGCGCAACCTTCGCCGTGCGGGCGGCGATCTCGATCGACGGGATGTTGCCGTCGTGCGCGTTGAGCAGCAGGATGCGGTGGATGCCCCAGTGGTGCAGCGACGCGAGCAGATCGCCGATCACGCGCGTCTGGGTGTCGGCGCTGAGGCTGAGCGCCATCGGCTGATGCCGGTAGTGGTCGCTCATGCCGTGGAAGCTGGGCGGCAGGACGACGGTGTGCTCCAGCTGCTCGGCGATGCGCACCGCGAGCGCATGGGCGGTGAACCCGTCCGTCCCCATCGGCATGTGATCGCCGTGGCTCTCGCATGCGCCCAGCGGGATGATCGCCGCCGTGAAGCCGGCCGCGACGAACTCCCGCGTCGTCAAGAGCTCCATCTGCACCGTGCCCATCTGCTCCTCCTCGGATCGCTGAGGCGAACGTAGCACCCCTGCGCGGTCAGAGTCCGGTCGGCGCTACAGCCGCCCGAAGGCCGTCAGGATCGCGCGGGCCATCTGCACGCCGAGTGCGTACTGGTCGATGCGCAGGTGCTCGTCCGGGGCGTGGATGCGGTCGTTGGGGAGCGCGCAGCCGCTCAGCACCGTCGGCACGCCCTGTTGGGCGAGGGCGGTGACGAGCGGAATCGCACCGCCGGAGCGGGTGACCGCGCAGGGCAGGCCGGTCGCCGACTCGATCGCCTCGCGCGCCAGACGGATGACGGGCAGCTCGGGGTCGAATGCCGCACCTTCCGCCATGCCGCGCACGCTGAACTCAAGGTCGGCGCCCGCCGGTGCGCGCGAGCGCAGCAGCTCCTGCACGGCCTGCCAGAACGCCGGCGCGTTCTGACCGCCGACGAGGCGGAAGGAGATCGCCGCCGTTGCCTCGCACGGCACGATCGTGCGGTTGGCGCCGGCGTCGCGGCAGGTGATCGCGTTGACGTCGAAGGTGGGCATGGCGGTGGTGCGGCGGTAGTAGTCCGTCAGCGCCTCGGGGCTCCGGGGCGCGATTCCCGCGATCGCCAGCTCGTCGGCGGGGTCGGGCAGCGTCGCCCAGACGGCCTCCTCGACCGGGGAGGCGGGGGCGACGCCGACCATCAGCGACTCGTGCAGGCGGCCGTCGGGGCCCGGCTCGAGCTCGCTGATCAGGCGGCTGAGGACGTGTGCGGCGTTGAGCGCCCCGCCGCCGTACAGGCCGGAGTGCGCGTCGCGCTCGCCCGTGCGGACGGTCAGCGTGCCGGTGATGACGCCGCGGACGCCGGCCTCGATCGCCGCGTGGCCGGGGGCGACGAAGCCCGCGTCGAAGACGAGCGCCGCGTCGTAGGCGCCGGCCGGCTGCTGCTCGATCCAGTCGATCACCGAGTGGCCGCCGACCTCCTCCTCGCCGTCCAGCACGATCGTCAGCTGCACCGGCAGTGCGCCCTCGGCAGCCAGACCGGCGGCACCGGCCAGGAGGGCGTGGAAGTTGCCCTTGTCGTCGCTCGCGCCGCGCGCGTAGAGCGCACCGTCGCGGATCGTCGGCTCGAACGGCGGCGTCGTCCAGTCCGCGAGCGGCGCGACGGTCTGCACGTCGTAATGGCCGTAGAGCAGCACACGCGGTCCGGTCCCCGTGGAGGAGGGCAGCTCGCCCACCACGAGCGGGTTGACCTCGGTCGGCACGAGCTCGGCGGTGCCGCCGGCGGCAACGATGCGATCGTGGACCCAGGTGGCCGCGGCGGCGAGGTCCTCAGCGGTGCCGTCACCCGACGAGATCGACGGAATGCGGAGGAAGTCGGAGAGCTCCTCGATCAGCTCGTCGGTGGTGCGGGACATGGGGTGGCTCCGATGGGTGGGGCGGGGACGTAGGCTTCGGCTCGCCGGTGATGGACGACCACGAAGACCACGAGCAGGATAGTGCGCTCCCGCCGCCTGCGGCGGTGGCGGGTCTCGACACGGTCACCGCGGCCTTCGCGGCAGCCGACGACGTCGGCCAGCTGGCGCTGCGCCTCGGCTCGACCGCGATTGTGGCGGCGCGGACGGCCGAGGCGGTGCTGCCGCTCGTCGTCGCCGCGCTGCACGCCCGGCGGACGGCCGAGGAGCGGTCCGCGCTGTCGGTCGTCGTCGCCGATGACGACCGCGCGCGCGAGCTTGCCGACGCGGTGCAGGCCTTCGCGCCCGCGCTCCCCGTCGCGTACCTGCCGCACCGCGGCGTCGACTGGGGATCGGGGCTCCCGCCCGCGCCGCACCTCGTCGGCGAGCGGGCGCATGCGCTCGCCGTCCTGGCCGAGGGCGGCATCGTCGCCGTCTCGGCCGACGCCCTCGTCGAGCGCCTGCCCGGACGCGCGACGCGTCCGCACGGCCTGACGCTGGCCCGGGGTGAGGCGCACGACCGCGATGTGCTGGTCCGGCGGCTCGTGGCGATGGGCTACGACCGCGTCGATGGCGCGGTCGACGAGCGCGGCCAGGTCTCCGTGCGCGGCGATCTCGTCGACGTCTTCCCGACGACGGGCCGCGAGCCGGTGCGCATCGAGCTGTTCGGCGATGACGTCGAGCGCCTGTCGGCGTTCTCCACGCTGACCCAGCGGTCGCTCCGCGATCTCGAGGCGGTCACGATTCAGCCGGCCGGCGACGGCGACGAGGGCGACGTGGCCGAGCGCCTCGGCGACGAGGGACCGCACCTGCCGGAGGGACTCGTGGCGCTGGCGCCCGAGCTGTTCGCCGCCGGGCCGGTGCTCCTGTGGGATCCGCCGGAGGTGCTGGCTGCGGGGCGCGAGCGCATCGAGGAGATCGCGGGCGCGGCGCGGCGCGGCTACCTGACGCACGAGCAGCTGGTCGAGACGCTCGAGGGCGCGCATCGGCTCGACGTCCTGCCGAGCGGCCAGGCGATCGTCTTCGAAGGGCACGCGCCGGCGCTGGCGGCGCGCGGCCTCGCCGAGATCGAGCGGGCGCTCAAGGGGCTTGCCGGGCGCGACCTGCGCGTCGTCCTCTCCTTCCCGCACGTCGGTGACGCCGAGCGCGCCATCCGCCAGCTGAAGCGGCTCGACGTCGAGTGGCTCGCGGCGGGAGCGGCGCTGCCCGAGGCCGCCGGTGTCTACGCGGCGGTCGCGCCCTTGCGCCGTGGGCTCGTCGCGCCGACGGCGCGCATCGCGGTAATCGCGGGCTCGTCGCTGTTCCGCTCGCGGCGCACGGCGCCGTCGCGCGGCGGGCGCGCAATCGCCTCGTTCGGCGACCTGCGCCCCGGCGACGTGGTCGTCCACGAGGACCACGGCGTCGGCCGCTTCGAGCGCTTCGAGACGCGCACGGTCGGCGGCGTCACGCGGGATTACCTCGACCTCGCCTTCCGCGGTGAGGACCGGCTGTACCTGCCGCACGAGCAGATCTCCAAGCTGACGCGCTACGTCGGTGCCGACGGCAAGGAGCCGCAGCTGTCCAAGCTCGGCGGCAAGAGTTGGCTGCAGCTGAAGGCGCGGGCCCGCGTGGCCGTTCGCGAGATGGCCGGCGAGCTGCTCGCGCTGTACGCGCAGCGCCAGGCCGTACCCGGTGTCTCCCACGCCGAGCCGGGCGAGCTCCTGCGCCGCGTCGAGGATGGCTTCGCCTACAGCGAGACGGACGACCAGGCGCGCGCGATCGAGGAGGTCATGGACGACCTCTCGCAGGATCGCCCGATGGATCGCCTGATCTGCGGCGACGTCGGCTTTGGCAAGACCGAGGTCGCGCTGCGCGCCGCGGTGCGGGTGATCGAATCGGGCAAGCAGGTGCTGCTCTTGGCCCCGACCACGATCCTCGCGCAGCAGCACGGCGCCACCTTCCGCAGCCGCCTGATGGACCTCCCGGTGCAGATCGAGGTCGTCTCGCGGATGCGCTCGGCCAAGGAGGCCAAGGGCGCCGTTGCCGCGTTCCGCGAGGGGACCGTCGACCTGCTGATCGGCACGCACCGCGTGCTGTCGCGGGACGTCGTGCCGAACGACCTCGGCCTCGTTATCGTCGACGAGGAGCAGCGCTTCGGGGTCGCCCAGAAGGAGCTGCTGCGGCAGATGCGTACCGAGGTCGACGTGTTGGCCCTGTCGGCGACGCCGATCCCGCGCACGCTGCACATGTCGCTGGCGGGCCTGCGGGACATCTCCGTGATCGCCACGCCGCCGCGCGGCCGCCGTCCGATCCACACGCACGTTGGCGAGTACGACGACGATCAGGTCGCGGGCGCGCTGCGGCGCGAGGTCGAGCGCGGGGGACAGGCCTTCTACCTGCACAACCGCGTCGAGACGATCGACGAGGCCGCCTCGCGCATCAACCAGCTCTGCCCCGAGCTCCGCATCGGCATCGGCCACGGCCAGATGACGGAGCGCCAGCTCGAGACGGTGATGGCGGAGTTCCTGCGCGGCGACCACGACGTGCTGGTCGCGACGACGATCATCGAGTCCGGCCTCGACATCCCCACGGCCAACACGCTGATCGTCGACCGGGCCGACCTGCTCGGGCTCTCCCAGCTGTACCAGATCCGTGGCCGTGTCGGCCGCTCCGACGTGACCGCCCACGCCTACCTGCTCTATCCCGATGCGAGCGAGCTGTCGGAGGAGGCGCGCGCCCGGCTGGCGGCCCTCGCCGACTACACCGAGCTCGGCTCGGGCTTTCGCGTCGCGATGCGCGATCTCGAGCTGCGCGGGGCCGGCAGCCTGCTCGGCGACGAGCAGTCCGGCCACGTCGCCGCCGTCGGCTTCGAGCTCTACTGCGACCTGCTCGCCGAGGCCGTCGCCGACCTGCAGGGCGTCGCGCCCGAGCGGCTCGCCGCGGGGCCGCGCATCGAGCTCGCGCTGGATGCGTACGTGCCGGCCGACTACGTGGGACTCGAGGCGGTCAAGATGGACGTCCACCGGCGGATCGCACTGGCCGTGGAGATCGATCAGCTGCGCGACCTCGAGCTCGAGCTGGCCGACCGCTTCGGCCCGGTACCCGAGCCTGTGCAGCACCTGATTGGGATGCAGGAGCTGCGGCTGACGGCCGCGCCGCTTGGCACGGTGGTCATTCAGGTTGGCCGGGATGGGGCGCGGATTCTGGGCGCCAAGCTGTCGCTCGGCGAGGCGAAGGTGCTGCGCGAGCGCATCGACGGGATCATCGCGACGCCGGCCAAGGACGAGCTGCGTCTCCCCGTCGGGCAGTCCGGCTCACCGATCGAGCGGGCGCGAGAGTTGGCCGATGCTATTATCGGGCTGCGTTCGGAAGCGTCCTGAGGGACGCAGCACCACCGTTCGCCCAACGATCTCATCACCACTCCCGGAGCCTTTTCCCCTATGCGCAAAGCCCTCTCGCTCGTTGCCCTGCTCGCCGCCCTCGCCCTGGTGGGCACCGCCTGCGGTGGCAGCGGCGACTCGGAGAGCGAGAAGCCGACCGTCCCGGCCGGCGCCGTCGCCGTCGTCGGCGACGAGACGATCACGCAGGAGCAGTTCGACGCGCTCTACAC
Source organism: uncultured Actinomycetes bacterium (assembly GCA_903960645.1). Taxonomy (GTDB): domain Bacteria; phylum Actinomycetota; class Thermoleophilia; order Gaiellales; family F1-60-MAGs149; genus F1-60-MAGs149. The sequence goes on from CAJCBN010000143.1 coordinate 6,299, forward strand.
GTCGGCCGTCAAGCAGGGCACCGCGAGCGGACAGGCCGCGCCGAAGAAGGGCTCCGCCGAGGAGAAGACCCTCCAGCAGCAGGTCCTGCAGAGCCTCGTGCAGAACGCCGAGATCGAGCAGGAGGCCGTCGCCAAGGGCATCAAGGTCGACGACGCCAAGCTCCAGGAAGACCTCAAGGCGTTCAAGGCCCAGTGCTGCCAGGACAAGCAGAAG
>CAJCBN010000144.1 GCA_903960645.1 uncultured Actinomycetes bacterium
GGTCTGACCCCTTCGTCGCACCTAGCTCGGCGAGCCTCCGCGCTGGCGCTGCATCAGGCTGCACCAGTCCCAGCCCGCGCCGCCCATCGCATCGACCTCGTCCAGCAGTTCGGCGGTAAGGGCGGTGACCGGCAGCTCGACGCCCTGTCGGTCGGCCTCGTCGAGCACCAGCGAGACGTCCTTGCGCATCAGCGTGGTGGAGAAGCCGAAATCGAACTCGCCGGCGATCATCTGCTCGGCGCGGTTCTCCATCATCCACGACGTCGACGAGCCGGTCAGCATCACCTCGAGGACCTTGCGCGGATCCAGGCCGGACTGCTCGGCGAAGACGAGGCCCTCGGCCAGGGCCTGGCCCACGCCCACGACGCAGATCTGGTTCGCCATCTTGGTCAGCTGGCCCGCGCCGGGGCCGCCGATCAGGTTCGCGCGCGCCGCGTAGGCCGCGACCACCTGGGAGGCCGTCTCCCAGGCCACGGCATCGCCGCCGGCCATCACCGCCAGCTTGCCGTTCTCGGCGCCGACGGTGCCACCCGAGACCGGGGCATCGACGAACGCGCGTCCCGTCGCGGCGGCTTCGGCCGCGAGCTCGCGGGCGATCTCGGCAGAGGTGGTGGAGTGGTCGATCCAGACTGCGCCTTCGGCGAGCGCGCCTTGCGCCTCGTCCCAGATGGCCCGTAGCTGGGGGTCGGCCGGCACCGACGAGCACACGACCGCGCAGTCGCGCACGGCCTCGTCAATCGAGCTGGCCGCGGTGCCCGTGAACTCCGCAGCCCAGCGCGCACCGGCGTCGGGATCGATGTCGAACACCGACAGCTCGTGGCCGGCGGCGGCGAGGTGGCCGGCGAGGTGCCAGCCCATGCGGCCGAGGCCGATGAAGGCGATCCTCATGCCGGCACGCCCGGCTTGCCGCGGTCCTCGAGCGCGAAGCCCGTCGCCAGCCGCTCGTGCACGCGACCCGTGGTGGCCATCGCGAGGATCAGCAGCAGCTCGTTGCCGCGGGGAGCGTCGGGCACGCCCACTTCGATCGCGTCGTAGTGGCTGCCCACGTACGACCACTCGATGTGGGTGAGCGGGATATCGATGCGGGCGCCGACGTGGCCGACCTTCTTCGTTGACGGCACGATCGAGGTGCCGGCGCCGATCGCGGCGCGCATGCCGCCGCCACCCGGGATGTGCCACATCGCGCCGTGCTCGATCTCGCCGTCGGCGCCGACGATGGCGCCCTTGCCGTAGCCCTCGATCGCAGTCTTGTCACCACCGAGGTGGTCGATCAGGATCGCGCCGAGTCGCTCGCCGAGCGCCTTCAGCTCGTCCATCGCGGGGCTGAGGTCGGCGACGTACCGGCCCACGTAGGGATTGGTCACCACCGCCATCGCCGCACCCTTGCGGGCGGGCTGCGCCGGCGGCGGGCCGAAGTCGTGGTGGATCTCCTCGGTGTACGTGGCGATCTTGCGAATCTCGAACAGGCTCACGGTGCTCCTCCCGGGCGTGATGCGGCAAGCATAGGCGCAGCCCGCCGGCAGGTCGTGAGGGAAACCAGCGCGGATACACTTCCGGCCATGGTCGGACGTCTCGGAGGGTTCTGCGCACGCTACCGGTGGGTGACCATCGTCCTGTGGATCGTCCTCCTCGCGGGCGTTGCCAGCGCCGCCACGCTCGCCGGTGGCCGCGCAAACGCCGATCTGACCGTCCCCGGCACCGGCGCCCAGACGGGTGCCGATCTCGCCAGCCGCGCGTTCCCGACCGGCAACGGACTCAACGGCCAGGTCGTGGTGACGGGTGCCGCCGGGGCGGTCGACGCCGCCGCCGACAAGAAACTGATCAAGGCCGCCGTGGCGGACCTTCGGACGCTCCCGCACATGGCCGCCGTGCAGGATCCCTACGCCGCCGGCGGCGAGATCTCAGCCGATCGCTCGACGGCGATCATCGGGCTGACGTACAACCTCGGCCCCGACGAGGTGACGCGCGCCACATGGCGCCACCTCGAAGACGTGATGGCGCCGGTGGCGGCGGCGCCCGGGCTGACGGTGGCCTACACCGGCACGCCAGCGGCGCAGGAGGAGAACACCGGCCGGGACATCTCGGAGGGCCTCGGCATCCTCGCGGCGATCATCATCCTGCTCGTCGCCTTCGGGACGGCGCTCGCGGTGGTCGCCCCGATGGTCAGCGCGCTGGTCGGGCTCTCGCTCGGTCTGATGAGCATCCACCTCGCCTCATCGTGGCTCTCGATCTCGTCGATCGGCCCGATCCTCGCGACGATGATCGGGCTCGGCGTCGGCATCGACTACGCGGTCTTCATCGTCAACCGCCACCGCGAGGAGCTGCGCGCCGGTCGCACCGTCGCGGAGGCGATTCCCCTCGCCCTCGGCAACGCCGGCCGTGCCGTGCTGGTCGCGGGCCTAACCGTCGCGATCGCCCTGCTCGGGCTCGTCGTGGCGGGGATCCCGACGGTGACCATGCTGGGCATTACCGCCGCGATCGCCGTGCTGACGGCGATCCTCGCGGCGTTGACGCTGCTGCCGGCGATGCTCGCGGTCATCGGCCCTCGCGTGCTGCGCCGGCGCGACCGTGACGCCGCACCGCTCCCGACGACCGCCGGTCCAGACCGGATCGCGAGCGGCGTCTGGGGCCGCTGGGCGCGCCTCGTCGGCCACCACCCGATTCCCTTCCTCGTCCTCGCGATTGCGATCCTCGCGGTGCTGACGGTCCCGCTGCTGTCCTTGCAGCTCGGTCAGGTCGACGCCGGCTCGGATCCGCCCGGGTCGCCGACGCGCGTCGCCTACGACACGCTCGCGGACAAGTTCGGCCCGGGCTTCAACGGCCCGATCGAGCTGGTGCTCTCGCCCTACGCCGACGAGGCAGGGGCGAAGCAGGTCGCCGCCGCACTCGCCAAGGAGCCCGGGGTGGCGACCGTGACGCCACCGATGATCAACCAGCGCCAGGAGGTCACGCTGATCACGCTGATCCCGACCTCGGCGCCGACGGCCGACGCCACCCAGGCCCTCGTCACCCGCCTGCCAGCGGCGGTGCAGCAGACGACGGGGCCGGGCGTGGGGGTCTACGCGACGGGCGTCACGGCGGGCCTGCTCGACCTCTCGGACCGCATCGCGGAGCGCCTGCCGTTCTTCATCGGCGCGGTCATCCTGCTCTCATTCCTGCTGCTCTTGATCGAGTTCCGCTCGATCTTCGTGCCGCTCAAGGCCGCGGTCATGAACGTGCTCTCGATCGGCGCGGCCTACGGCGCGATCGTCGCGATCTTCGAGTGGGGCTGGGGGGCGCGCTACATCGGTGTACCCGAGTCGGTGCAGATCGAGGCCTACGTGCCGATGATGATGTTCGCGATCCTGTTCGGCCTGTCGATGGACTACGAGGTCTTCCTGATCAGCCGCATCCGCGAGGAGCACCTGCGCGGTGCCACCACGCTGGAGAGCGTCGAGATCGGCCTCTCCTACACGGCGCGGGTGATCACGGCCGCGGCGCTGATCATGATCACGGTCTTCCTCTCCTTCGTCCTGACGGACGACGTCGTCGTCAAGATGTTCGGGATCGGTCTGGCCGTCGCGGTGCTCGTCGATGCGACGATCGTGCGCCTGATGCTCGTGCCGAGCACGATGGTGCTGCTCGGCGAGGCCAACTGGTGGCTGCCCGGCTGGCTCGATCGGCTGCTGCCCGGCGAGAAGCGCGCGTAGCCCGCCCGGCGGCTCCGTCCGCCCTGCGCGAGCACGGCGGACGGAGCCGGGCGACTACTGAATCGCGTTGTGGCGCTTCGTGATGGCGTCGAGCATGCCCTCGTACGCCTTCTGGAACTGGGCGACGCCCTCGTCCTCGAGCTCCTTGGTGCAGGCGGCGAAGTCGATGCCGGCGTCGGCGATGCCCTGCATGACGGCACGGGCGCCGGCGACGTCCTCGGTCAGCCGCGCGGCGGGGTTACCCTCCGTGCGGAAGGCCTCCAGTGTCGCGTCGGGGACCGTATTGACCGTGTCGGGGCCGATCAGCTCGTCGACGTAGATGCACGACGGGTAGTCGGGGTTCTTCGTGCTGGTCGAGGCCCACAGCGGTCGCTGGCGGGCACCGCCGGCGGCCTCCACGGCCTGCCAGCGCTCGTCGTGGTCGAAGATCGCCTGGTAGACGTCCGCGTACGCGAGCTTCGCGTTCGCGACGGCGGTCTGGCCGCGCAGCGCCGAGCCCTCGGGCAGCAGCGCGTCGACCTTGGTGTCGATGCGCGAGACGAAGAAGCTCGCCACCGACTGGATGCCCGTCACGGGCTGGCCGGCCGCCAGGCGCTCGGCCATGCCGGCCACGTACGCGCTGGCGATCTCGTGGTAGCGCTCGACCGAGAACAGCAGCGTGACGTTGATGCTGATGCCCTGCGCGGTCAGCTGGCGGACCGACTCGATGCCCGGCTTCGTGCCCGGGACCTTGACGAGGACGTTGGGACGGTCGACCGCTGCGTAGAGCTCCTGCGCCCGCGTGACCGTGTTCGGCGTGTCGAACGCGAGGTCGGCCTCGACCTCGATCGAGATGAAGCCGTCGGCGCCGTTCGAGGCGTCGTAGGCGGGGCGCATCACGTCGCAGGCGGCCTGGATGTCCTGAATCCAGAGCGGCTCGAAGATCTGCGCAGCAGTGGCATCCGCCGGGAAGGCCTTGATGGCGGCGTCGTAGACAGCGGTGTCCTCGAGGTTCTTGGCGAAGATCGACGGGTTCGAGGTACCGCCCGTCACGCCGTCCTCGACCATGATTTTCGCGAGCAGACCCGTCTCGACCGCGGGGCGGGCGACGTTGTCGTACCACACGCTCTGTCCGTACTGTCCGACTTCAAGCCACTTGCTTGCCACGTGGTTCCTCCGTATGGGGTGTGCCCGCGTAGTCTACGCAGCGCAAGGCGCCCACGCGAGATCGAGAGGGAGGGCACGGCCGTGAGCACGCGGACACCCATGACCCAGCTGGCCGTTGCCGACGCGCTGGCGGAGCGCCCGGCGTGGGCGTTGGTGCACGATCGCCTCGTGCGGGAGCACGACTGCGGCTCGTGGGACGCCGCCTTCGCGCTGCTGGCCCCGATCGCGGCCGCCGCGGACCGGCTTGATCACCATCCGGACTGGAGCCAGCGCGGCGGCACGCTGCGCCTGGAGGTCCGCACGCATCGTCCACGCGGCATCTCCCAGCTCGACTTCGACCTCGCCGATGCGATCGACGAGCTGCTGCCGGTGCTCGCATGAGGCGCGTCGTCATCCTCGATCCGCTGTGGCCGTTGGAGGAGTCGGCGGACGTGCTGGCGACGCTCGACGTCGTCGTGGAGAAGGCGGCGGCGGCCAGCGGCGATGACGTCGTGGCCGTGCTGGCAGCGCCCGAGCAGCGGATCGCGGCGGACCTGCTGGAGCACGCGCCGAACGTGCGCCTCGTCGGCACCTGCTCCACCGGCTACGACAACATCGCGGTCGCCGAGCTGCAGGCGCAGGGCGTGACGTGCCTGCACGTGGCCGGCTACTGCGACGACGAGGTGGCCGAGCATACGATCACGCTCGCCTCCGCGCTCCTGCGCGGCGTGCACCAGCTGGATCGCTTCACGCGCGCTGGCGGCTGGTGGCCGTTCCCCCGCGAGCCGCGCCGCCTGCGCGGCAGCCGCCTCGGGATCATCGGCTTCGGCCGCATCGGCCGCCTGGTCGCCGCCCAAGGCAATGCGCTCGGCATGGAGGTGATCGCCGCCGACGAGTTCGTCGACGAGGCGACGATGCGCGTGCTCGGCGTCGAGCAGGTTGATCTCGACACGCTGTTCGAGACCAGCGACGTCGTCACGCTGCACGCGCCGCTGCTGCCCTCCACGCGGAACCTCGTCAACGCCCGTCGGCTCGCGCAGATGCGCGAGGACGCGTACCTGATCAACTGCGCGCGCGGTCCGCTCGTCGACCACGCGGCGCTCGGTGACGCCCTGCTGCACGGCGTCATCGCGGGTGCGGCGATCGACGTCTATCCGAGCGAGCCGCCGCCGGCCGACGAGCCGGCCTTCGGCTGGCCCAACCTGATCGTCCAGCCCCATTCGGCCTGGTACTCGCCCGCGGCGAGCCTGGCTCCCTACACCCGCCAGATCGACGACCTCGCCCGCTTCCTGCGGGGTGAGCAGCCCGATGGCGTGATCCCCGGAGGTTCCTGATGCGCGTCATCTGCACCGACGACACGTGGCCGATCGAGCGCGCCCAGGGCCTGCTCGACCGTGTCGGCGCCACGCTTGAGTTTGCCTACGAGGTACCGGCCGGTGAGGACATCGTCGGCATCCTCACGTATCCGGGCTGCGCCATTGGGCCGGACATGCTCGAGCGGACGCCGAATCTGAAGGTTGTGGCGACGTGCTCGGGCGGCATCGACCACCTCGACGTCGCGGGCCTCGCGGAGCATGGGGTGGCCTGCTGCAACATCCGCAACTTCTGCGACCAGGAGGTCGCCGATCACTCGATGGCGCTCGTCTACGCGTGCCTGCGCGGGGTCGTCATGCTGGATCGCCTCGTCCGCAGCGGCACCTGGTGGCCGTACCCGCAGCCGCCGCGCGTCGTGCGCGGTGCGCGCCTCGGCGTGATCGGCTTCGGCGCGATTGGCAAGCTGCTCGTGCAGAACGCTGTCGGTGCCGGCATGGAGGTGCTCGTCGTCTCGCAGCACGCCTCGACCGAGGAGATCACGGCGGCCGGCGCGACGAAGGCCGCGCTCGACGACGCGCTCGCGACGGCCGACGTGATCTGCCTGATCACCTCCGTCACGGACGCAACCCGCGGGCTGATCAGCACCCGCGAGCTGGCGCTGATGCGCACCGACGCCTACCTCGTCAACACCGCCCGAGCGGCGCTGATCGACCACGAGGCGCTCGGTCGCGCCCTGGAGGCGGGGGAGATTGCAGGTTGCGCGCTCGATGCCCTGCCGGTCGAGCCCGCGCCGGCGGACGAGCCTGCGCTCGCGTGGCCGCACACGATTGTGCAGCCGCACGCGGCGTTCTACAGCGAGGCGTCCGAGCTGCGCTCGTTCGACAATCCCACGGAGGACGTCGCACGCGTACTTGCGGGGGAGCAGCCGGTTGGACTGGTGCAGCCCGCGGTCTGAAGCACGGTCGCGCGCGATGACGAACCGCCGGGGGACGCGCGTCCCCCGGCGGTACGTCCGCTAGGCGTTGATGACCTCGGTGCCTGCGTCGATGTATTCCTTGTACGGCTGCACGGCGACCTGCGGCCATGCCTTCGGCGGCTCCCACAGCGTTGCGTCGTCGAGGCCGAATGCGGTGATCAGCGCCTTGTCCTGGATGAGTTCCTGCACGCCTGCCTTCTGGCCACTGGCGTACTGGAAATTGTCCGTCAGCGCCGCACCGGCTGCCGGCGTGTTCGCCGCCGCCATCGCCGTCATGGCGCGTCCGGGCTGCTTGCTCGCAGCGCTCAGGACCATGCCGCAGATCCACGTCAGCCGTCCCTCGACGGGCTGCATGTACTTGATGTTGCGGTCCTTCATCTTCGGGTGGGACTTGATCTTCCAGTAGCCGTCCGGCCACACCGTGGTCATCAGGAGGTTGCCGTTGATGAAGTCGTTGACCGTATCGGTCTGCGAGGTCCAGTAGCTGCGGACGTTCTCCTTCATCTGCATCGCCGTCTCCTTGGCGGCGGCGATCTCCTCGCTGGTCAGGATCGTCGGATCCTTGGCACCGCGATTGGCCAGCGCGGCGTACTCAATCACCTCGTCCGGCCCGCGGAACAGCGAGATCTTGCCCTTATAGCGATCGTCGAGCAGGACCTTCCACGTCTCCACGCCGCCGACCTCGGAGAAGTCGACTGCGTCGGCGTCATAGGCGATCGAGGTGAAGCCCACGTCGAAGGGCAGGTGGTAGTAGGCGCCATCGATCAGGCCCGGCGCCTTCAGCGACTCCGGCACGCCCTCCCAGTCGGGCAGGAGAGAGGTGTCGAGCGGCTGGATCAGCCCGGCCTCCTTCCACTTGAGGATGTAGCCGCCGCACGGGTGGATGATGTCGGGCGAGTAGCCCGAGGCGACCTTGGCGAGCGCCTGCGTGTCGTCGTCGAGAAACGTGAACTTGAGCGGGGACTTCGACCCGTAGGAACCGGAGGCGTACTGCTCCCACATCCACGGCGCTCCGTCGGGCACCGGCGACTCGTCGTAGCCCGCCCACGTGAAGACCTCGAGCGGTGCGTCCGGCTCGGTGGCGGGGTCGAAGGCGACGGCCTTGGCCGCCTCCGTCGAGCTCGCTGCGCCGCCGTCGCCGCTGTCGGAGGACGAGCCTCCGCAGGCCGCGAGGAAGGCGGCGAGTCCAGCGGCACCCGTCATGGCGACGAAGCCCTTGCGGTTCATGCGTGCATCCATCTTGTCCCTCCTCAGGGTTGCGGTCGCCTTAGCGGCCGCGTTACTGCCGAGCCTACCGCTCGCCAGCCTCTTCAGCCGTGTTCCGGCTTTCCATACGATCCTTCGCGCGTAGACCGGCCGTGCAGCCGCAGTTGACGTCCTCTTGGTCCGCCACTGCCTGCGCGGCGCGGGCCCGTTGGTCGGCCGCGGCCGTATCGACGTTCTGGGCCACGGCGACGGCTGTCGCAGACAGGACCACAAGGCAGGCGGCTGTTGCGATCAGCGCCCGCATCGCCTACAGCCCTCTGAGCTTGCGGTCGCCGCGGCGGCGGATCACCTCGGCCATGATCGCCAGCGCGAAGCTCAGCACGATCATGACCGTAGCCACCGGGATCAGGGTCTGCGTCTTCTCGGGGAACTTCAGGCCCGAGTACAGGTAGACGGGATAGGTCGGCTGGTCGCCCGCGATGAACGAGGCAATGACGACCTCGTCGATCGAGAAGACGAAGGAGATCAGGAACGCCGACATGATCGACGGCACGATCAGCGGCAGCATCACGCGGCGGAACATCTGGATGCCGGAGGCGCCAAGGTCGTACGCGGCCTCCTCGAGGCGCCGGTCGATGCTGGCGATGCGGGGCAGCAGGATCAGGACGGCGAACGGGAGGGCGATCACGACGTGGCCGATCATCACGCTGATCAGGCCGAGGCCGATCGGGATGACGCCCTTCTGGAAGAGCAGCAGCAGGGCGACGCCGAGCACGACGGTCGGCACGACCAGCGGCACGAGGATCAGCGCGGAGATCACGGACTTGCCGCGCACCTTGCGACGGGCCAGGGGATACGAGGCCATCAGGGCGAGCAGGGTGGCGATGCTGGCGGACAGCAGGCCGACGCGGATCGAGGCCCACAGTGCCTCGCGGATCGGCTCCGAGTTGAAGGCGCGGACGTACCACTCCGTCGTCAGGCCCTCGAGCGGGAAGGCGGCGACCGTGCCGTCGTTGAAGGAGAAGACGATCAGCAGGATGGTCGGCAGGTACAGCACGACGAGGAAGATCGCGAAGAAGGCCGTCAGCAGGATCTTGCCGGTGGGCGAGATGACGACGAAGGTGTCAGCGTTGCGGCGCTTGCCCATTAGAGGTTTCCTCCGGCACCCGAGCGCAGGAAGCGCGCGGTCGCGAACGTCAGGAGGAGGACGACCCCGAGCAGGAACAGCGCCATCACGGAGCCGAACTGCCAGTTGAAGGCACCGCCGACGAACTGGCTGGCCAGCGATTGGCCATACATCGTGCCTTGGGTTCCGCCCACCAACGTGGGGGTGATGTACTCACCGATCGACGGGATGAAGACGAACAGGAAGGCCGCGACGATGCCCGGCGCGATGATCGGCAGGCTGATCTTGCGGAAGGCCTGCCAGCGCGTGGCGCCGAGGTCCATCGCGGCCTCGAGCAGGCGCCGGTCGATCGTCTCGAAGGACAGGAAGATCGGCAGGCAGATGAAGGGCACCCAGGCGTACGTCAGCACGACGATGACCGTGAACTGGCTGTAGATCAGGAAGGACAGCGGCGCCGTCTCGTCGACGAGACCGATGGCCATCAGGCCGGAGTTGATCAGGCCCTGATCGCCGAGGATGACCTTCCACGCGAAGACGCGCAGGAGGTAGGAGGTGAGGAACGGCGCGATCACGATCAGCAGCCACGTGTACTTGGACTTGCCGACGCAGAAGGCGAGGAAGTAGGCGACGGGGATCGCGATGATTACCGCCGTGACCGATGAGGTCATCGCCATCGTCACGGACTTGAAGAAGAGGCGGATGTACTGGCCATCGGAGGAGAACTCGACGAGGCGCAGCAGGTTGTCGCCGGCGGGGATCGTCAGGAACGGCAGCAGCAGGAGCACGAAGGCGATGCCGACGACCCACGAGCCGCGCTCCTTGAAGCGGCCGCCGCTGACGGCCAGGACGAGCAGGACGATGAACAGCGCTGCGATCAGCATGGTCGGCGCGGTGAACTCGGCGCCCGGTACCTTGACGATCACGCCGACGTTGACGAGCTTGCCCCACAGTTCGGTGGTGAAGCCGTTGAGCTCGCCGTTGAGCATGGCGAGCGCCTCGGTGGGCGAGAAGCGCCGCAGGGCGACGCTGAACAGGAAGATGTAGTACAGCGGAGCGAGGAAGAACAGGCCCAGGACGATCAGCATCGGGGCGAGCAGCCCGTACGTGGACAGGGCGGAGCCCCCGTCGTTGCGGGCCTCGCGTCGGGTCCGCTTGACGGGGACCTTTGGTTCCTGAACGGCAGATGCCATGGGCGCGGAAGGTGGCGGGGCGGGGGTGGGGGTCGGCCTGGGCCGGCCCCCACCGGATCCGCATAGGCCGAC
>CAJCBN010000145.1 GCA_903960645.1 uncultured Actinomycetes bacterium
ATCCCGCCGGCGGCACTGCCCCGGCACCTGCGGCGATCCCGGCCGGCGGCGCCGAGCACGTGCGCCTGAAGGACGATCGCGACCTCGACGCCTTCGTGCGCTCGCTGGCCCGCCGTCTCGAGCATCCGGCCGAGCGCGCCGCGATTGCGACGGGCCGTATCCGCTTCACCATGACGGGCCACGGCACCGCCGCTGCGCCCGCACCCGCCTCGATCGGCGGCGCTGAGCGCATCGAGCGCGGCGCCGTCACCGAGCGCATCATCGAGCGCGCCGCGGAGCGCGGCGGCGTCCTCGTGCTCGGCCCCAAGGCCGTGCTCACGCCAATGGGCAAGGATCGTGCCCGCGCGCTCGGCGTCCAGATCCAGAGGGAGACAGCATGCTGAAAGGCACAGTGAAGGGATCCGTGTGGGCGACCAAGCGCGTCGAGGACGTGCCGCACGGAGCATTTCTCGAGGTTGAGCTCGAGGGCGGTGGCTCGATCGTCGCCTTCGACATCCTCGGCTCGGGCGTCGGCGAGCGGGTCCTCGTCGCGACCGGGTCCGTCGCCGCGTCGCGGTTCGCGCCGGCCCACCCGCCGATCGATGCGCTGATCATCGGCCTGCTCGACCAGTCCTAGACCCCCAATTCACCCAGTTCGTCCCGTTCGAGATCCAAGGAGGGATCACATGTCTGAAGCACTCGGAATGATCGAAACCAAGGGGTACGTGGCCGCACTCGCCGCCGCCGACGCCATGGTCAAGGCTGCCAACGTGACCATCGTCGGTCGCGAGGAGGTCGGCGATGGCCTCGTGACCGTCGTCATCCAGGGCGACGTCGGTGCCGTCAAGGCCGCCACGGAGGCCGGCTCGGAGACCGCCGCAACGGTCGGCGAGCTCGTGTCCGCGCACGTCATCCCGCGCCCGCACGCCGAGCTCGGCAAGCACTTCACGGCCGGCAAGTAGGGAGCACCCGATGGCCGGACCGGATATCGAACTGCGCGTCTACCTCCCCATTCCCGAACTGCGTCGGCAGTTCGCGGCCTACATGGGGACGCCGACGCGCGCTCGCGGCTACCCGCCGATGGAGGGCGAGCACTCCCTGATCGTCGAGGTCGCCCCCGGTCTGGCCATCGAACGTGTCATCGACCTGGCCCTCAAGGCCGTACCAGAGGTCGAGCCCGGCATCCTCTTCGTGGAGCGCCAGTTCGGCGTCCTCGAGCTGCACGCCAAGGATGCAGAGACGGTCGAGCGCGCGGGTGCGGCGATCCTCGCCGGCATCAACGCCGAGCCGTCGCATCAGCTCAAGCCGCGCATCCTGTACTCGGACATCATCGAGAACATCACGGATCAGCACGCGGTGATCGTCAACCGCAACCGCCAGGCCTCGATGGTCCTGCCGGGCGAGACGCTGCTCGTCTACGAGATGACCCCTGCGCTGTTCGCGGCGATGGCGGCGAACGAGGCCGAGCGCGTGGCCCCGGACGTCACCGTCGTCGACATCGCGATGATCGGCGCGACGGGCCGCATCTACATGAGCGGCAAGACCGAGAGCGTCATCAGGGCCCGCGACGAAATCACGCGTGTCCTCGAGGCGGTCGTCGGTCGCGATCACGGGTAGCGACCAGACCGCAGCACGAAAACGGTCTGGTCGAACAGACCGGATACCCATATACTCCTGCCCCTGAGGAGAGGTGGAGCCCATGGCAGAGGTCGTGGATCAAGACGAGGTCGATCGCCTGGCGCAGGCCGCGCTTGCGCACTACGCCGTGTCGCCGAACTGCACCCTGCAGTTGATCAACCTCTCCGAGAACTGGACGTACCGCGTCGAGGATCCCGACTCTGGCACGACCTACGCCTTGCGCGTGCACCGCACCGGGTACCACACGCCCGCGGAGATCGCCTCCGAGCTGCTGTGGATCGACGCGCTCCAGCAGGATGACGTCGTCGGCACGGTTACGCCGCTGGCTGCGCGCTCCGGCGAGCGCGTGATTCAGATGGCGACGGACGCCCTGCCCGAGCGCAGCGTCGTGCTGTTCGCATGGGAGGAGGGCGCACCGCCCGACCCCGATGCGGACTTGATCCCGGTCTACCGCACGCTCGGCGCGATCAGCGCCGGCATGCACGAGCACGCCCGCCGCTGGCAGCGCCCGGACGCCTTCACGCGCTTCAGCTGGGACTTCGACACCGCGCTCGGCCCACAGGGCCACTGGGGTCCGTGGCAGGACGCCGTCGGCCTCGACGACGAGAAGCGCAACCTCTTCCAGCGCACCGTCGACGTTGTCGATCGCCGCCTGCAGACCTACGGCAAGGGGCCCGAGCGCTACGGCCTGATCCATGCCGACATGCGCCCGGCCAACGTGTTGGTGCTCGGCGACGACGTTCGGGCGATCGATTTCGACGACTGCGGTGCCGGCTGGTTCATGTACGACTTCGCGACCACGATCTCGTTCATCGAGGAGCACCCGATGGTGCCCGAGTGGCGCGCGTCGTGGCTCGAGGGCTATCGCTCGGCCGGCACGCTCAGCGCCGAGGACGAGGCCGAGCTCGACACCTTCGTCATGCTCCGCCGCATGATGCTGCTCTGCTGGGTCGGGTCGCACTACGCCCATGCCATCGAGGCGCAAGAACTCGGCGCCGATTTCACGCTCGCCACGTGTCCGCTCGCGGAGACGTATCTCTCGCACTACGCCTGACCAGGAGGTCACCCCATGACGAAGATGTTCAACTCCCTCGAGGGCCGCAGCGTCCTCGTCACCGGCGGCACCAAGGGCATCGGCCTCGGCATCGCCCGGGTCTTTGCGCTGGCCGGCTGCAAGGTCGCCGTCTCCGGCCGCGATGAGGCCACGGGTGCCGCGGCCGTCGCCGACCTGGGCCCGTCCGCGATCTTCGTGCAGGGCGACGTCAGCCGCGCCGCCGACTGCAAGCGCGTTGTCGACGAGACCGTGGAGCGCCACGGCGGGCTCGACATCCTCTGCGCCAACGCCGGCATCTTCCCCGAGTGCCGCCTCGAGGACATGACCGAAGAGTCGCTCGACCTGATGCTCGACACGAACCTCAAGGGCAACATCCTCTCGGTCGCGCACGCGATTCCCGCCCTCGCCAAGTCGGGCCACGGCCGGATCATCCTGACGTCGTCGATCACCGGGCCCTTCACCGCGATCCCGGCGCTGTCGCATTACGGCGCCTCGAAGGCCGGCCAGCTCGGCTTCATGCGCGGCGCGGCGATGGAGCTTGCCCCGAAGAAGATCACGATCAACGCCGTGCTGCCGGGCAACATCCTCACCGAGGGCCTGGTCGGCCTGGGCGAGGACTACCTGCGCACGGCCGCCGAGTCGATCCCGCTCGGCAAGCTCGGCGACCTCGAGGACATCGGCTACGCCGCGATGTTCCTCGCCACGGACGAGGCCAAGTTCATCACCGGCCAGACGATCGTGGTCGACGGCGGCCAGACGCTGCCCGAGGCTCCCTCGGCCATGGAGGCGATCTGAGCCAGGCCGCGCCACGCGACGGCGCTGCCGGGCAACTCGGGCCGGCCGGCATCGCCGTGCGCGATCGCGTCCTGGGCGAGATCAGCAGCGGCGCCCTCGCCCCGGGCGAGCGCCTCGGCGGCGAGCGCGACCTGGCGGAGAGCTACGGCGTCAGCCGCTCGACGCTGCGTGCCGCTCTGAGCGCACTCGAGTCGATGGGCGCCGTCCGGCGCCAGTCGGGCCGCACCGGCGGCACCTTCGTCGCGGCGCGCAAGGTCGAGCGCGACCTGCGCAGCATGGCCGGGCTGCCGTCCTACCTCCGCCGTCAGGGCTTCTCGGCCGACGCCCGCGTGCTGTCGACCGCCACGATTGAGGCCGACGCGGAGACGGCGGCCGCCCTCGACCTTGCGATCGGCGCGCTGGTGCTCGAGATCGTGCGCGTGCGCCTCGCCGACGGCGAACCGATCTCCTACGAGCGCGCGCGCTTCCCCGCCGCACGCTTCGCCGGCATGCTCGACCACGGTCTCGGTGGCTCGCTCTACGAGCTCCTGCAGAGCGAGTTCGACGTGAAGCCCGGCGAGGCGATGGAACAGATCGAGATCGTCGGCGCGGGCTCGGCCGAGGCGAAGGTCCTCGAGGTCAAGCGCTCCACCCCGCTGGTCGCGATCATCCGCACCGCCTGGGACCGTGACGGTCGCCCGTTCGAGCACTCGCACGACCTCTTCCGCTCCGATCGCGTCCGCATCGTCGTGCGCACGCCGGCCGGCGAGTCGGCCGCCCGCGGGGTGGCGAGCACGATCGAAGTCGTGGCGTGACCGAGCACCGCATCGGTCGCGACGCGCCGACGCACCGCTGCTGGGACGTCACGGTGCCGCCCGTGGTGCACGCCGAGCCCGGCGACGTGATCGTCGCCGAGACCGACGACTTCGCCGCGGGGCAGATCACGCGTACGTCGCCTGCCACCGCCCTGCTCGAGGTCGACTTCGACCTGATCTACCCGCTGGCCGGTCCGATCCACGTGGCGGGTGCCGAGCCCGGTGACGCGCTGGCCATCGAGATCCTCGGCTTCGAGCTGCCCGACTGGGGCTGGTCCTGCATCATCCCGGGCTTCGGCCTGCTGCCGCCCGGCGAGTTCTCCGAGCCGGTGCTCCGCATCTTCGACCTGGCCGAGGGTGACACGACCGAGCTCTGCCCCGGCGTGCGCATTCCGATTGAGCCGTTCTGCGGGACGATGGGCGTGCCCGGCGCCGGCATGCGCGACGTGCCCATCCCGCCGCCCCACGCTGGCGGTGGCAACGTGGACTGCCGCCACCTGACCGCGGGTACCACGCTCTACCTGCCCGTCGGCGTCGAGGGTGGCCTGCTCTCGCTCGGCGACGCCCACGCGGCCCAGGGCGACGGCGAGGTCGCGATCGCGGGCATCGAGTGCGCGATGACGACGCGCATCCGGGTCGACGTCGTCAAGGGCCTCGACATCCCCGCGCCGCAGTTCCGCCGGCCGCCCGGCTCGCTGACGCCCCGCGTCGATCGTGGTGGCTGGTACGCCACCACCGGCGTGGAGACCGACCTGATGGAGGCCTCGCGCAGCGCCGTACGGGCGATGATCGACCACCTCGTGCGCGAGCGCGGGCTCACGCGCGAGGACGCCTACATCCTCTGCTCGCTGGCCGGCGACCTCAAGATCACCGAGGTTGTCGACGCGCCGATGTGGATGGTCGGGTGCTTCGTGCCCGATGCCGTCTTCACGAGCTGAGCCCGCCGACGGCGCTCGCTACTGCTGCTTGGCGGCGGCGGCGGCTTGCCGCCCGGTCCACACGGAGGTCTCGGCGTACCACGAGCCGAGGTAGTCGCCGGCGAGGTGCACGCGCCCGAGCGGCTCCATCAGCGCCGGCTGGATGCGGCTGCGGCCGACGAAGGGGTACGGAATGCCGGGGTCGGTGCGGTGGAGGAGGCGCTCGACGACGTGGCCCTGCAGTTCGGGGAAGACGTTCTCCAGCTCGGCCTGGTACGTGTCGAGAATCGTCTCGTCGGGCTCCCCCATGATGCGGCGGGCGAGGTCCGCCGACGAGTACGACATGAAGCTCGAGCCGCGGTGGCGCTGCGGCATCAGCACGTTGCCCATGTTGAAGAGCATCGACGTCGCGCGACCCGGCGTCGCGATCGCGTAGATGTCGTCCCAGCGCTGCGGGCCCTCCTCGTCCGTCAGG
This sequence comes from uncultured Actinomycetes bacterium, assembly GCA_903960645.1. GTDB lineage: Bacteria > Actinomycetota > Thermoleophilia > Gaiellales > F1-60-MAGs149 > F1-60-MAGs149. The sequence continues at coordinate 5,653 of CAJCBN010000145.1, forward strand.
AAGGCGGCGGAGATCATCGGGCCGTAGGTGATCGCGCGCAGCGCCGCATCCGTCGCGGCCGGCAGACCAGCGACGAGCTCGGCCGTGACGTGCGACGGCGTCGTCACGATCGCGGCCTTGGCGCGCAGCGTCCGCCGCGTGCCGTTGTCGTCGCACTCGACGGTCACACCATCGGCGTCCTGGGTGATGCGGTTGACGACGACGCCGAAGCGGATGCGGTCCCCGTGCGGGGCGGCGAGACCATCGATCAGCGTCTGCGGACCGCCGACGATGTTGCGACCAAGGCCGTCCTCCTTGTTCCACGCGAGGTGGAAGTAGCCAACGCCGTAACCCGCCGCAATCTGCTCGGGCTCGCCCGTGCCGCGCGTCAGCGTGCAGCGGAAGAACGCGTCGACCTCAGGGTGCAGTACCCCGAGCTCATCGGTGAACGAGCGGTCGTCCATGAACTCGAGCATGCGCTGCTGCAGTGCTGCGGGCTGCTCCCGCGGGCGCTGCCTGGCCATCTCGCCGTACTGCGCCACAAGCTTGCGCAGCCGCAGCCCGGTCCGGACGAACTCGGCGCGGCCGCGCAGCGAGAGCGGCAGCTTGAACGGGTACAGCTCAAGCGGTCCGTCGGCCACGAGCCGGCCCTTGTACGACACGCCGGTGAGGACGCCGGGGATGTCGCGCGGCTCGGCGCCGACCTCGCGCATAAGGGTGCCCGCCGCCGAGTCGTCGCCGGCGTAGACGTGCGCGCCCAGATTGAGCCAGAGGTCGCCGCGCTGCTCCGACCAGATGCGCCCACCGACACGGCGGGCGCGCTCGAGCACGACGACGTCCCGGTCGCGTAGATCCCACGCGGCGCTGAGCCCGGCAATGCCGGCGCCGATCACGATGACGTCGTGCTGCTCCGGCTCCACGTGGTCAGCCTAGCGGGATCAGCTGTGCGACAGCAGCTCGGAGAGGGCCGGAATCTCGCCTCAGGAACGCAACGCAGTGGCGATCGCCGCCACACCCGCGGGCGTGACACCGCAGCAGCCGCCGATCAGCGTCGCTCCGGCCGCGGCCCAGCCGCGGACCGTGTCGTCGGGGAAGCCACCGGCACCGCCCGTCGCCCACTCGCGCGCCAGGCCGTCCCAGACGCGGCCGTCGTTGGGGTAGACGACGACGGCGAGGTCGGGGGCAGCGGCACGACAGCGGCCGATCAGCTCGAGGACGTGCTCAGGTGCGGTGCAGTTGCAGCCGACCGCGCGTAGGCCCGGGGCATCCTTGACGCGGGCGATGGCGTCCTCGATCGACGAGCCGTCGGCGATGTGGCCGGCGTCGCGGCACTGGAACGAGACCCAGGCCGGCGGACCCTCGAACGCGGCCTGCAGGCGCGCGATCGCGTCGGCCTCGAGCAGGTTCGGGATCGTCTCCCAGGCCAGTACGTCGGGGCCCGCCCCGAGCAGCGCGGCCACACGCGGGCGGTGGAACGCGGCGATCTCGTCAACGCCGGCGCCCTCGTAGTCGCCGGTGTACTCCTGCCCGTTGGCCAGCATCGCGCCGTACGGTCCGAGCGAGGCGGCGACCAGCGTGAAGGGCGCAGCGGGGCGCTCGCCCTCGAAGGCGGTCCGGGCGGCCTGGGCGAGTGTGACGCTCGTGGCGATCAGGCGATCGGCCTCGGCGGCGGGGATGCCTGCCGTTGCGAAGGACTCCTGGCTGGCCTGATACGAGGCGGTGATCGAGACGCGCGCGCCGGCCCGGAGGAAGTTGAGGTGCACGGCCTCGACGGCAGCCGGGCCGTCCTGGAGCAGGCGCGCCGACCACAGGTCGCTGGTCAGGTCGTAGTCCAGCGCCTCGAGCTCGGTCGCGAACCCGCCGTCGATCGGGACCGGACCCTCGTGGATCAGGTCATCGATCGCGCTCATGCGTCGAGCTGCTCTTTCACGTTCTCGGCCGACCACGCACCGGTACGCGCCGCGGTCTCGGCGTACCACGAGCCGAGGTAGTCGCCGGCGAGGTGAATGCGCCCGATGGGCTGCGTCAGCGCGGTCTGCAGCTTGCCGCGGCCGACGTGCGGGAACGGCAGGCCGCCGTCGACCTTGCGCAGCACGCGCTCGACGATGCGGCCCTTGATCTCGGGGAGCACCTCCTCGAGGTCGCGCTGATAGGCGTCGAGCACCGCCTCGTCTTCCATCGCCAGCGCCTGCTTGCCGAGGTCGGCGACGGCGTAGACCATGAAGCTCGTGCCCTTGCCGCGCGGCGCACCGGTGGCGCGCAGGATGTTGTCCATGTTGAAGAGCATCGTGATCGAGCGATTCGGCGTGGCGATTGCGTAGACGTCATCCCACGGCTGCGGGCCATCCTCATCGGTGAGAAACGCAGCGCAGACGTTGGGGCCGTAGCGAAGCTCGTGCATCGCGCCGAGCATGTCGGCGGGCAGGCCCTCGACGATCTCGCGCGTGACGAACGCCTGCGACGAGACGACGGCGGCCTTGGCACGAATCGATCGCTGCTCGCCCGCCTGCGTGTACTCGACCGTCACACCATCAGCGTCCTGCGCCACGCGCGTCACCTCGGCGCCGAGGCGCATGCGATCGCCATGCGGTGCCGCCAGCGCGTCCATCAGCGTCTGCGTACCGCCGACGATGTTGCGTCCCATGCCACCGGTCTTGTCCCACACCATGTGGAAGTAGCCGATGCCGTAGCCCGCCGCGATCTCCTCGGGCTCGCCCGTACCGCGCGTGAGCGTGCACCGGAAGAACGCGTCGACCTCGGGAGACATCGGTCCGAGCGCGTCCATCGCCGAGTGATCGTCCATGTAGTTGAGCATCCGCTGCTGGCGCTGCGGCAGCGACTCGCCGGGGACGGGCGCCTGCATCTTGGCGTACGCCGCGACGTGGCGCCGGAGCTTCAAACCGGTGCGCATGAACTCCAGCTTGCCGCGCCACGAAATTGGCAGACGAAACGGGTAGAGCTCCACGCGGCCTTGCGTCACGCGCTTGCCCTTGTACGAGATGCCCGTGAGCGTGCCGGGGATGTCCATCGCCACCGCGCCCGACTCGCGCACGAGCCGGCCGACAGCAGAATCGTCGCCCGCGAACACGTGCGCGCCGAGATTGAGCCAATGCTCGCCGCGCGGCACGGACATCAATCGCCCGCCGACGCGATCAGTCGACTCGAGGACGATCGGCGCACGATCGCGCAGGTCCCACGCGGCCGACAATCCGGCCATACCCGCGCCGATCACGACGACGTCGGTGATCTCCTGCGCTTCAGCCACGGCACGATGCTACCCGTTCCCGACAGGCGATCGGCCAATCGGCCGAACGCCGTAGACTTCCCGGGACCGAAGATGACGATTCTCCCCACCCACATCGACCGAGCCGGTGAGGCGTTCACCGCGCGCACCGCGGACATGGCGGAGCTGATCGCGCTGCTCGCAGAGCGCCGCACGGTCGTCGCCAGCGGAGGCTCGGAGGCCGCGCGTGCCAAGCACCTCGGTCGCGGCAAACTGCTGGCTCGTGAGCGCATCGACCGCCTCGTCGATCCCGATGGCGCCTTCCTCGAGCTCGGGGCGCTGGCCGCCTGGGACCTCTACGACGGCGTCGTCCCGTCGGCCGGCATCGTCACGGGCATTGGCGTCGTGCAGGGCCGCCCGTGCGTGATCGTCGCCAACGACGCGACGGTCAAGGGCGGCACGTACTACCCGCTGACGGTCAAGAAGCACCTGCGCGCGCAAGAGATCGCCCAGGAGAACCACCTGCCCTGCATCTACCTCGTCGACTCGGGCGGCGCCTTCCTGCCGATGCAGGCCGACGTCTTCCCCGACCGCGACCACTTCGGCCGCATCTTCTACAACCAGGCGCGCATGTCGCAGGCCGGCATCCCGCAGATCGCCGCGGTGATGGGCTCCTGCACCGCCGGCGGCGCCTACGTGCCCGCGATGAGCGACGAGACGATCATCGTGAAGGGCACCGGCACGATCTTCCTTGGCGGCCCGCCGCTGGTGAAGGCCGCGACGGGCGAAGAGGTCACGGCCGAGGAGCTCGGCGGCTCTGCCGTCCACACCCGCATCTCCGGCGTCGCCGACCATGAGGCGATCGACGACGAGCACGCCCTCGCCCTCGTCCGCGAGGCGATCGGAACGCTCGGCCCCGCCCCGGCGCCCGCCTGGAACGTCGCCGAGCCCGAGGCGCCGCTGCACGATCCGGAGGACCTGCTCGGCATCGTCCCGGTCGACTACCGCGTGCCGTACGACGTGCGCGAGGTGATCGGCCGCATCGTGGATGGCAGCCGCTTCCACGAGTTCAAGCGCGAGTACGGCGAGACGCTGGTGTGCGGCTTCGCCGCGATTGAGGGCCAGCCCGTCGCGATCCTCGCCAACAACGGCGTGCTCGTCTCCGCCGCGGCGCTGAAGGGCGCGCACTTCGTCGAGCTCGCCTGCCAGCGCGGCATCCCGCTGGTCTTCCTGCAGAACATCACCGGCTTCATGGTCGGTACCCGCGCTGAGCACGGCGGCATCGCCAAGGACGGCGCCAAGCTCGTCACCGCCGTGTCGTGCGCGCAGGTGCCCAAGTTCACCGTGGTGATCGGCGGCTCGTTCGGGGCCGGCAACTACGGCATGTGCGGCCGCGCCTTCCAGCCGCGCCAGCTGTGGGCCTGGCCGAACGCACGCACCGGCGTGATGGGGGCCGAGCAGGCCGCCCTCGTCCTCGCCCAGGTCGGTAGCGACGCCGCTGATGAGGCACGCGTGCGTCTCGAGGCCGAGAGCGACGCCTACTTCTCGACCGCGCGCCTCTGGGACGACGGCCTGATCGATCCCCGCGACACCCGTCGCGTCCTCGCCCTCGGCATCGCGGCCGCCGGCAGCGCCCCCGTCCCCGCGCCGAGCTTCGGCGTCTTCCGGATGTAGCGCGTGAGCACCGCGATCTCCGCCATCCGCGACGGCGACGTCGTACGCATCACCCTGACGCGCGCCGATCGCCGCAACGCCTTCGACGGCGCGATGATCGACGAGCTGACCGCCGCCTTCACCGCCGTCGGTGACGCGCGCGCCGTCCTGCTGCAGGGCGATGGCCCGAGCTTCTCGGCCGGTGCCGACCTCGACTGGATGCGCGCCAGCGTCGACCTCTCGCCCGAGCAGAACCTCGTGGAGGGCCAGCGTCTCGGTGCACTCTTCGCCGCCATCGACGGCTGCCCGGCCCCGGTCGTCGCCGCCGTCCACGGCCACGTCATCGCCGGTGGCGCCGGACTCGTCGCGACGTGCGATATCGCGGTGGCCGCACCGGGCACGAAGTTCGGCTTCACCGAGACGCGCATCGGGCTGATCCCCGCCACCATCTCGCCCTACGTGATCGGCCGCATCGGCACCACCGCGGCGCGGCGCTACCTGCTCACCGCCGAGCTGTTCGACGCCGCCGAGGCGCTGCGGATCGGACTGATCGGCGCGATCGCCGAGGACCCGGTCGCCGAGGCAGAGCGCATCGTCGCCACGTTGTGCGGCGTCGGTCCCGAGGCCGTGCGCGCAACGAAGCGTCTGATCCTCGAGCGACCGTCGCCCGACGAGCTCGCGCGCCTGATCAGCGAGGTACGCGCCTCGACCGAGGGGCAGGCTGGCCTCCGTGCGCTGCTGACGGGAGAGGACCCGCCGTGGCGATCCGCTCCGTCCTGATCGCCAACCGCGGCGAGATCGCCGCGCGCATTGCCCGCACCTGCCGCGAGCTCGGGATCGAGCCGATCGGCATTCAGGCCCCCGACGACCGCGACGCCTTCCACACGCGTGCCTGCGACCGCGTCGTCGATGTCGCCTCGTACCTCGACGCCGATGCCATTGCCGACGCCGTGCGCGCGAGCGGTGCCGACGCGGTGCATCCGGGCTACGGCTTTCTGTCCGAGCGCGCGACGGCGGCCCGTGCGGTCGAGGCGGCCGGCGCGATCTGGATCGGTCCGAGCCCCGCTGTCCTCGAGCGCGCCGGCGACAAGCTGGAGGCCAAGGCGATCGCCGAGGCCGCCGGCGTGCCGGTGCTGCCGCAGGGCGATCCCGAGCTTGTCGGCTACCCCCTGCTCCTGAAGGCCGCGGCCGGTGGCGGCGGGCGCGGCATGCGTATCGTGCGCTCCCCCGACGAGCTCGACGAGGCCCGCGCGGCCGCCTCGCGCGAGGCCGAGAGCGCCTTCGGCGACGGCCGCGTCTACGCCGAGCGCCTCGTCGAGCGTCCCCACCACGTCGAGATCCAGCTGCTCGCCGACGCCCACGGTGGCGTGATCTCGCTCGGCGAACGCGACTGCTCGATCCAGCGCCGCCACCAGAAGGTGCTCGAGGAGAGCCCCTCGCCGATCGTCGACGACGCCCTGCGCGCCCGGCTCGACGCCGCGGCGATCGCCTTCGCCCGCGCAGCCGGTTACTGCGGTGCCGGCACCGCCGAGTTCCTCGTCACGGGTGAGGAGATCTGGTTCCTCGAGCTGAACGCGCGCATCCAGGTCGAGCACCCGGTCACCGAGCTCGTCACGGGCGTCGACCTGATCGCGGAGATGATCCGCATCGCCGACGGCGGCCACGTGCCCGCCGCGCCGACGCCGAGCGGCCACGCGATCGAGGTGCGCCTGTACGCCGAGGACCCGCTCACGTTCCTGCCCCGCATCGGCCTCCTGCGCGAGCTCGACCTGCCCGACGGCATCCGCATCGACCTTGGCATCAGCGCCGGCGACCAGATCCCCTCGAGCTACGACCCGATGATCGCCAAGCTGATCGCACACGGCGCCACGCGCGACGAGGCACTCGACCGCCTCACCGCCGCACTCGACGCCACGCGCGTCGCGGGCGTGATCACCAACCTGCCGTTCCTGCGCTGGCTCGTGCGCCAGCCCGAGGTGCGGGCCGGCACCGCCACCACCGCCTTTCTCGAGGACCACCCGCCGCTCTCCGTGCGCCAGGCCCCACGCGGTGCGTTCGCCGGCGCCTGGCGCCTCGGCACAGCCTCGACAGCGCGCTTCCCCGTCCCGCAGTCGCCCGACTGGACGGCCGTGGCGGGCAGCGGCGACGGACGCCTGATCGCCCCGATGCCCGGCGTCGTCCTCTCTCTCGCCGTCAGTGTCGGCCAGCAGGTCGCCGAGGGCGAGCTGATCGCCGTACTCGAGGCGATGAAGATGGAGCACCGTCTCGAGGCGCCCTTCGCCGGCACCGTCGCCGAGCTCGGCAGCGAGCAGGGCGCATTCATCGACGCGGGCGCCCTGATCGCCGCCATCGAGCCCGCCTGAACGTTGTTGGACCCGGGTCCAGAAACGTCGTTTTTGTGCAAATCTGGACCCGGGTCCAAAAACGTCTAGAGACCGAGCCCGCGGGCGATCACGAGACGCTGGACCTCGTTGGTGCCCTCGCCGATCTCGAGCACCTTCTGGTCGCGGTAGATCCGCGAGATCGGGTACTCGTCCATGTAGCCGTAGCCGCCGTGGATCTGGACGGCCTGGTTGACCGCGCGGTTCGAGGCCTCGCCGGTATAGAGCTTGGCGATCGCCGCCTCGTGGGCGAAGGGTCGGCCCTGGTCCTTCAGCCACGCCGCGCGGTAGACGAGGGCGCGGGCCGCGGCGAGCTCGACGGCCATGTCGGCGAGCTTGAACTGGATCGCCTGGAACTTCGCGATCGGCTTGCCGAACTGGTTGCGGGAGAGGGCGTAGGCGTGCGAGAGGTCGTAGGCCGCCTGCATCGTGCCGAGGCCCATCGCGGCGATCGAGATGCGCCCGCCGTCGAGGATCTGCAGGAACTGCTTGAAGCCCATGCCGCGCGGGCCGAGGAGATTGTCCTCCGGCACCAGCACGTCGGCAAACGTCAGCTCGCGCGTGTCGGAGGCGTGCCAACCGATCTTGTGGAGCGGCGCGCTCTGCGTGTAGCCCGGCGCGCCGTTGGGGATGATCAGGTTGGAGATCTCGCCGTCACCCGTGCGAGCCGTGATCGTCACGCACTTGGTGATGTCGGTGCCCGAGTTGGTGATGAACATCTTCGAGCCGTTGACCCGCCAGTGGCCGTCCTTGAGTTCGGCGTGCGTCCGCGGGCTGCCCGCGTCGGAGCCGGCCTCGGGCTCGGTCAGACCGAAGGCCGCGAGGCGCTGGCCCGAGACGAGCTCCGGCAGCCACGCCGCCTTCTGCGCGTCCGTGCCGAACAGATAGATCGGCATCGCGCCGAGCGAGGTGTGCGCGGCGACCGTCACGCCAACGGAGGCGTCGATGCGGGTCAGCTCCTCGACGGCGATCGCGTAGAGCAGCGTGTCACCACCCGCACCGCCGATTTCCTCGGGGAAGGGGATGCCCATCAGCCCGAGCGCGGCCATCTCCTCGACGATCTCGTACGGGAAGCGGTGCTCGCGGTCGATCTCCTCGGCGATCGGGCCGATCCGCGTCTCCGCGAAGTCGCGCACCACGGCGCGGAAATCCTCGTACTCAACGGGCAGATCGAGATCCATCGGGCGCTCCTCAGCGGGGGGCGCGTCGGTCGCGCCGTGGGCGGCAGCATATCGTTGCCCCGGCGTCCTCAGCGTGACGCCCGACTGCCCCTATGCTCCCGGCTGTGACACCCGTCAACGGCAGCGGCTCCCCCAGAATCGCGATCATCGGCGCCGGCTTCAGCGGCATCGGCATGGCGATCCGCCTCAAGCAGGCGGGCCTCACGAGCTTCACGATCTACGAGGCCGCACCCGAGGTCGGCGGTACCTGGTTCCACAACTCCTACCCCGGGGCGGCCTGCGACATCGGCTCGCACCTCTACTCGTTCTCGTTCAAGCGCAATCACGACTGGACGAAGACGTACGCCGGGCACGAGGAGATCCTCGAGTACCTCAAGACGTGCATGCGCGAAGAGGACCTGTACGCCAAGACGCGCCTGAGCACCCCGATCGCGAGCGCCGTCTACGACGACGACGCGTGTACGTGGACGCTGACCACCGACGCCGGCGAGCAGCTCGAGCACGACGTCGTGATCTTCGGCTGTGGCCAGCTGAACGAGCCCGTCCGCCCCGACATCCCGGGCCTCGACGACTTTGCGGGGCGGCTCTTCCACTCCGCGCGGTGGGACCACGATTACGACCTCAAGGGCAAGCGCGTGGCCGTGATCGGCAACGGCGCCAGCGCCGCGCAGTTCGTCCCCGAGGTCGCCAAGGAGACCGCGCACCTGACGGTCTGCCAGCGCTCGAACTCGTGGATCGTGCCGCGCCGTGACTTCCCCTACTCCGCGACGCAGAAGCGCCGCTTCCGCCGCATCCCCGGCGTGGAGAGCCTGCATCGGCTCGGCATCTTCTGGTTCAACGAGCAGGGCTTCCTCGCGTTCCGCCCCGGCCAGAAGTGGTGGGGCCTGATCCAGGGCTCCGACAAGGCCGAGGAGTGGCAGAACATCGCGCTGCGCCACCTCGCGAAGCAGGTGCCCGACCCCGAGCTGCGGGCCCGGCTGACGCCCGACTACGGCATCGGCTGCAAGCGCGTGCTGCTGTCGAACGACTGGTACCCCACCCTGCAGCGCGAGGATGTGGACCTCGTGACGGACCGCATCACACGCGTCACGGCCGACTCGATCGAGACGGAGAGCGGCACGGTCGGACCGCTCGACGCGATCATCCTCGGCACGGGCTTCGACTCCACGAAGTTCATGTCGACCGTGAAGATCACCGGCTCGCACGGCCTCGACCTCGCAACGGCCTGGGCCGAGGGGCCGCAGGCGCACCTCGGCATCACCGTGGCGGGCTTCCCGAACCTGTTCATGCTCTACGGGCCCAACACGAACCTCGGGCACGGCACGATCATCTTCATGATCGAGTGCCAGATTCGCTACATCCGCAAGTGCCTCCAGAAGATGCAGCGCGACCACCTCAAGGTGCTGACCGTCGATCCG
>CAJCBN010000146.1 GCA_903960645.1 uncultured Actinomycetes bacterium
GCCGTGCCCGCATCAGCCGCGCCGAGGTTGATGCCCAGGACGGGGAGTGCGAACAGGATCATCACGATCAGCGGGACGATCAGGAAGACCCAAGCGCGCTGCGTGACGAACCGGCCCCAGCGTGCGACGGCGGTCTGCTTGGCCGCGGCGAGCGAGTCGTCGGGCGTCTTGATGAACGGGATCTTGAAACGGTCGACCTTGTGGCCGAGCAGTGCCAGCACGGCCGGCAGCAGCGTGACTGCGACGGCGACGCTGGTGAGCACCGACAGCGATGCGCCGATGCCCATCTTGGTGAGGAAGTCGAGCCCGATCGTGACAAGCCCGACGACGGAGATCGCGACGGTCGCACCGGCGAAGATGACGGCACGGCCAGCGGTCGACGCGGCCACCGCGGCGGCCTCCTTCGGCGTCGCGCCGTCATGCAGCGCCTGACGGAAGCGCGTGAGGATGAACAGCGAATAGTCGATGCCCACGCCAAGGCCGATCATCGAGGCGAGGATCGGCGTGATCGTGTTGAAGTCGGTGAAGCCGGCAGCGATGGTGAGGATCGAGAGGCCGAGGGCCACCGCGAGGATCGCGAGGAAGATCGGGATCAGCGCGGGCAACAGCGTGCCGAAGACGATCAGCAGGATGATGATCGCCACGCCAATGCCAATCAGCTCGGAGGCACCCTGCTGCGGCTGCTCCTGCACGGCCCCCCCGGTGTAGGCGATCTGGACCGAGCTACCGGCGGCGGCCGCTGTCGTGGCGTCCTTGAAATCAGGGATCACGTTGGCGGGGAGGTCCCAGCCCTGCCCGTTGAACTGCACGTCAACGAAGCCGACGTTGCCCTCCGGCGAGATCGCGCCACCGTCCTGCGTAAACGGGTCGCCTGCGCCCGTCACACGATCGACGGTCTTGGCGGCAGCGATCACCTTGTCAACGGTCGCCTTGTTCTGCGCGTCGGTGAGCTTGCCATCGGTGTGGAAGACGATCGTGGCGGAGTCGCCTGCGCGGGCCGGGAACTGCTTCTGCAGGAGATCAGTCGCCTTCTGCGCGTCGGAGTTCGGAATCGTGAACTTGTTCTGCAGCTCACCGCCGAGGGTCGCCGCGGCGGCGAAGATGCCGACGATGATCAGCACCCAGATGCCGATCGTGCGCCACGGGTGGGCGGCGATCGAATGGGTCAGGCGGGCGAGCAGGCCGGTCTTGGTGGGAGGCGTGGCAGCGGTCATGAAAGGCTCCTGCGGCAGACGAGTCGGCGTCCGCGGACGGATGCCAATGCCCTAAGAGTGCCGCATCTCTCTGTCTGACCGGTGCGCTTGAGGGGTTTCCCCCCTCCAGCCGATTGCGGCGGCCCCACCGGCTGCGGTAGCGTGCCGACATGCCCCGTCGTCCCCGCATCGGCGTCACGCTCGAGCTGACCGATCCCCTGCTGATCCCCGTCGAGCGAAACTTCCGCGAGGCGCTCACCGCCGCGGGTGCCCTGGTGATCGCCCTGCCGCGCGATACGCCGCCCGGTGACGTCGACGAATTGCTTGAGGACCTCGACGGCGTCGTACTGACCGGCGGCGAGGACGTCGACCCGACGCACTACGGCGAGGCGCCCCACCCGACGGTCAACACCGTTCCGCCGGAGCACGACGCCTTCGAGCTCGGCATCGCCCGTGCCGCGCTCGGGCAGGGCATCCCGATCCTCGGCATCTGCCGCGGCAGCCAAGTCCTGGCGGTCGCCGACGGCGGTGCCCTCACGCAGGACGTCCCGTCGCAGCACCCCGACTCACACACGCACATGGTCGACTGGGTCGAGCACGCCGAGGCCGAGCCGGGCGAGCACTGGCACGCCATCGAGGTGGAGCCCACGAGCCGGCTCGCCGGCTGGATCGGCGACGGCGCACCGCTGATCAACTCGTTCCACCACCAGGCCGTGGCGCGCACCGGCGAGCGCCTCCGCCCCGTCGCCCGCGCCGAGGACGGCGTGATCGAGGCCACCGAGAGCGCACCTGACGCCCCCTACGCGGTGGGCCTGCAGTGGCACAACGAGTTCATGTGGCGTCGCGACGAGCGCTGGCTCGGACCGTTCGTGGAGTTGGTCGCCGCTGCGCGAGCACGAGCCGCGGTCCGAACGTAGCGGCGCCGAAGACGGGTTCTACGGTGCGGTGACGGTCAACGTCACCGGAGCGGAAAAGACCATCTGCGTGCTGCCGGGCATAACCTGCGTCGGCACAGGGGTTCCTGCGACGACCTGAACCGACGCCGTCTGCCCGGAGGTGGCCCCTGACCATTTGAAGGTGCCCGACGAGCCCGACAGAACAAGCCCCTGCGGTACCGCGGCGCTCGTGATGGCCCAGGTACACGCACTCGTCGGACAACCCGACGCGGTCAGCGTTGCCGTAGCGGAGACCGCGTTGTTCGCGGGAACATTGATCACCGGCACCGCCGGCCATGCTCCGCCCTGCACCCACGGCCGCGACTTGAGCCACGCGATCGGCGGGGTCGACTGGCACCCGTCCTGCCCGGCACCACCGTAGGTCGTACCGGTGATGCCCACCGTTTTCGTACCGCCTCCGAGCGTGCCACCCGTGTTGGCCGTCCATGGACTCGGGCTGTAGGCGGCGTTGTGCACCGTGTAGTACCCGTAGTTCCAGATGGTGGTGCCGTAGTCACCAGTAGCCGTCGTCGAGCCACAGCCTCCGTTGCTCTCGTACATCTCCCCGTCCGCGAAGAGGATCTGGAACGTCACGTGCCCTGGATCACCGCTCGCGCTCGGTGTGATCACGGCGGGCGACGTCGCCGTTGCCGGCGTCACCGTGGCGTTCAGCCATGCATTGAAGAACGTCTTGAAGTTCACATACCCCGAAAGATCCGCGTACTTGGGCGCCCCGGTCGCCGGAGCCTGCCGCGCCATGAAGGCCTGGTAGGGCGGAGCGATCGTCGTGGCCGGCTGGTTGTTGAACGACTTGTAGGCGTTGGCGGCGTTCCAGCGACTGTCGTACTCGTCGATGTTGCGCCCGTTCAGGTAATCGGTCGTAAAGGACTTCGGGTTGTTCCCGTAGGCGGTCGTCGAGATGCCGAAGATGCCGGGAACGGCGCTGACCGCCAGCCCGCCGATGGCGTTCGGATCGGTGGACGTGTTCGACTTCCAGTTTCCCACCTCGTCGGTGAAGGTGCTGCCCGGCCAGACATTGACGATGTTCTGCTGCCACTGGCACCAACTGTTCGACAGGACGTTGGCCTCGACGTCGCTGAGGCTCGGCGCCTTGATGCACGGGGGGCCCCAGGCGATCTGCTGCGACGCGAGATAGCTCTGGTTGGTGGTCAGCGACAGCCAGTTGTAGTAGTCCGTCATGAGTGCAGCCTGCTGGTATTGGAGGGTGCCGTAGAACTGCAGGAAGTACTGCAGGCCCTGCACCGACCCCGGCTCGAATGCGGTCGAGTCCGACGACAGATACGTACCGCTCTTGTAGTTCGCGAGCAGCGTCCGCCACGCCGGCTGTGATCCACCCTGCGCGCTGAAGAGCGTCTGGTTAATGATGGCGTTGCAGATGGTGCTGTTCATCGTTGAGACCTCAGGAAACCACGTGCTCAGATTCGGATTGCTGATCGAGAGCGTGTAGTTCGGGTTGCCCGGGTTGTTCGCCGCGTCCGTGATGAACTGCTGGTACTCACTCCATCGTGCGGTGATCGCACTGACGCAGTTCTGCAGGGGTGCGAGCGTGGTCAGGAGCGTCAGCTGGTTGACCGTCTGCTGGAGCTGCGCGATCTGCGCCGAGATGCACGTGAGCTGGCTCGTGATCGAAGCGATGACCGAGGAGTTCGTCATTCCCGGCTGGCTGGCAAACATCATCCCGGCGACGCCCGTGAGCAGCGTGTACGGGTCCCCGGTGGCCATGGCTGTCGCGGTGCCCGCGGCCGCATAGGTCCCGTACTGGGCAACGATCGCAGATTGGGCCGCGTTCGTCGGTGGCAGGATGTTCGCAGGACACGGGGACGTTGAGGTGGCCCGCGTGGTGGTACGGGACACAGACCAGGCGCGATCGGGCTTCGTGCTCGCGAGGCTCGGGAATCGTCGCCCGTCATCGAGTCGCGCCACGAGGTCGTCGATGGCGACGTCATAGCCGCCGCGCACCTGCGCCAGCGCCATCATCTTGGCGCCACGCAGCGAATGCACCCCGTATTGCGTCTGGAACCACCCCAGCCGCACACTGAGACCCAGCCGCTTGTACACGCGTCGCTCGACCAGCTTGGTCGTACCGCCATGCAACGCCCGATAGCGTGCGGCGATCGTCGTCACGAAGCTGACCCGAACAATGCCATCGGCCCGAGTGGTGTGGCCCGTGACGGCCTGAAGGTGTCCTTCGAAGGCCCTTCCCCGCACCGTGCCGCCGGACGTCGAGATCAGAAACGGCAGCCGCCCCTTGCTGACGGCAATCTCAGCAGCGCCGGCGTTCACCGTGCGGCCGGTACCTACTACCTGCCCGTCGGCGTCGGTCACGGTGATGGTGGCCTGGTCGAGCGACATCATCGGTGCCGCCTGAGCGCTGATCCGGAGTATTCGCTGCGACCCCGATGAAGCGCTTGCCATCCCCACCACGGAGAGCCCCAAGACCGCGATGGACACAAGTACGACTGTAGTTCGGACGACTCCGATGCCCATCACTGACTCTCTTTCCTTGGGGAGGACTATATCGGAGGGCAGAAACGCGCACCGCCCACCGCTAGACGCTCGAGCGCCGTTGCCGGCGCGTGTCGCCTGCCGTGCGCTGCGTCAGGATGCGACCCGTCACCGCAGCCGGCGGGGTCGCGATCGCCCACGTCCCCGGTCGGATCGGCGTCACGCGGCCGGAACGGATAGGGTGGCCACTATGCACACCACACGCCGCCTCATCCTTCTCGTCGCCCTCACGACGACCATCGCCTGCGCCCTGCCCGCGCTCGCGTCGGCGGATACCGCCAAGCAGGCCACCGCCTCGATGAAGCTCAACGGCCAGCAGGTCTCGGCCGCCGCGTGGGGACGCCACCTCGTCAACAAGTTCCTGACCATCCTCGAGACCAACAACCCGAGGCCCGCTCTTACCACCCTGCTCAACCCGGCCTTCCAGATCCAGCGCACCGGCGGTGTGCGCCAGAACAAGGCGGAGTACCTCGCGAAGCCCGCGCAGCTCGCCGGCTACGAGCTGTCGCAGATCCGGGTCACCCGCCACGCCACGACGATCGTCGTGACCTACTGGGTCACGATCCTCGGCTCCGTGATCGAAGGCATGGCCTATACCGCCGAGCCGAATCCGTCCCAGGCCACCTTCGTCTACGACGCCGGCGCCTGGACGCTGCTCGCGTACGCCAACTTCAACAAGCCGAGCTGACGGCCACGCGCTTCGTCGCGACGGAGTCGCCCACACCGGAGGTCGAGCGCGCTACCCGCGCTCGACCTTCGAGCCACCGACGATGTCCTCGGAGCCGTCGGCCCAGCGCACCAGCGCCTTGTGGCCGCCGTCGTAGTCGGGGCCCCAGACCAGCAGCGTGGCCGGCTCGCCCCAGGCGGTAACGGACTCGTCGAGCGAGGGCTCCTCACCGCGGAAGTAGCGGACGAAGGGGTTCGAGGCGCGCTCGGCACCGATCGTGGTGGAGTCCGTATGGCCCGGATGCACGACTACCTTGTCGTCGAGCTCGAGCAGGCGGCCAAGCGAGGCCTGCAGGTCGGCGAGGTCGGTATGGCCCGGCGCGCGCGTGCCGCCGACCGTGCCGTTGAAGAGCACGTCGCCGGTGAAGACGTCGGTGCCCTCGATCAGGAAGGCGAGGTGGCCGCCAGCGTGGCCGGGCGTCGGGATCGCCCGCACCTGCATGCCCGCGACATCGATCGTGCCGTCTTCCTCGAGCGTGTACGCGATCTCGCCGTCGAAGTGGCCGTCCTCGCGGATCAGCTCGATCGCGCGGGCGCTCGCCCCGGCCTCGACGCCATAGCGGTCCAGCACCTCATCGAGGTCGTAGATGTGGTCGATGTGGTGGTGGGTCAGGATCACGCCCTCGATCGTGAGGTCGTTCTCCTCGACGAAGCGGTGCAGGTCGTCGTGCGCGCCGTTGCAGTCGATCCAGAGTGCGGGGCCGCCCCGCTCCTTGGCGACGACGTACGCGTCGGCCATCCACTGGGGGTCCTGGGTGTGGTGGATCAGCATGGGGAGCCTCCTACGAGAAGCGGTTGGTGATGGGCATGCGGCGGTCGCGGCCGAACGCGATGGGATGGACCTTGAGACCGGGCGCGGACTGACGGCGCTTGTACTCGGCACGGTCGACGAGCCCCGCGATGCGCTGCGCGGTGGCGAGATCGACGAGGCCGAGCGCGGCGATCTCCGCCGGCGAGCGGCGCTCCTCGATGTACGCGTGCAACACCGGGTCGAGCACGTCATAGGGCGGCAGCGACTGATCGTCACGCTGGCCCTCGCGCAGCTCCGCCGTCGGTGGGCGCTCGATCGTCGAGACCGGGATCACCTCGCGCCCCGCCACCGCGTTGACGTGGCGCGAGAGCGCGAACACCGTCGTCTTCGGCACGTCCTTGATCGGCGCGAAGCCGCCAACCGAATCGCCGTACAGCGTCGAGTAACCCGTCGCGACCTCGCTCTTGTTGCCCGTCGTCAGCACCAGCCAGCCGTGCTGATTCGACAGGCTCATCAGCAGCACCCCGCGGACACGCGCCTGCAGGTTCTCCGCCGCCAGCCCCTCGATCTCCGGCAGGAGGTCATGGAAGGCCAGGCGCAGATCCTCGATCGGCAACTCGCGGAAGTCCATCCCGAGGTTCTCCGCGACCACCTGCGCATCCGACCGCGTCTCCGACAGGTTGAAGCGCGTCGGCATCGACACCCCGTGCACACGGTCCGCACCCAGCGCAGCCACGCTCAACGCCGCCACCAACGCCGAATCGATCCCACCCGACAGGCCGAACAGGACGCCCTTGAAGCCGTTCTTGTCCACGTAATCGCGCAGGCCCAGCGTGAGCGCGGCCCACAGCTCCGCATCGCGGCTCGCCGGGAGCGGCGCGATCTCCCCCACCCCGCCCGGCACGTCGCACACCACGAGATCCTCCGCGCAGTACACGCCACGCGCCAACAGGGCACCGTCGGCGCCGTAGACCAGGCTACGCCCGTCAAACGCCAACTCGTCCTGACCGCCGACCAGATTCGCATACCCCACCGCGACACCATGGTCGCGGGCGAAGGCGGCGATCAGCGCGTCGCGCTGCTCGCCCTTGCCGAGGTGGTACGGCGAGGCCGACAGGTTGACGACCAGGGTCGCCCCCGCCTCGACCGCGGCGTGCGCGGGGCCGTCCGCGACCCAGATGTCCTCGCAGATCGAGATCCCGATCCGTTCGCCGGCGAGCTCCACGACGAGCGGGCCCTCACCAGGCACGAACGTGCGCTGCTCGTCGAAGACGCTGTAGTTCGGCAGCGCCATCTTGTCGTAGCGCGCCGCGATCACGCCATCGCGCAGCAGGAACGCCGAGTTGCACACCCCCGTCTCACCGCGGTGCGGACCGCCGACCAGCACCGGCACCGGCAGCCCCACCGCCAGCTCCGCGACCGCTGCCTCGCACGCCGCCACGAACGTCGGGCGCAACACGAGATCTTCCGGCGGGTAGCCACAGATCGCCAGCTCTGGCGCAACCACCAGCTCGGCGCCCTGCGCCGCGGCACGTTCAACCGCAGCGCGGATCAGCGCGGCATTGCCGGCGAGATCGCCGACGGTTGGATCAAGCTGGGCGAGCGCGAGGCGCACGCCGACAGTCTATTGCGCCTCGGCCGCCCGCCCCGCCGCCTGGGCGAGAGCGCTGGACACGGCAGCGTCGAGAGCGATGGCGCCGTGCAC
>CAJCBN010000147.1 GCA_903960645.1 uncultured Actinomycetes bacterium
AAGACGACGCGGGCGCTCGAGGCGAGGCCGTGGCGCAGCGCATCCTCGTGGCTCATGCCCTTGGCGTGGAGGCCCTGCACGGTGCTGATGAAGAAGACCTCGTAGTCCATCGACAGGCCGAACAGCGCGGCGAACATCATCAACGGCACGTAGCTCGCGATCGGCACGGTGCCGTACGGCGAGTCGATACCGATCAGGTCGAGGCCCCAGCCCCACTGGAAACAAGCCGTCAAGATGCCGAACGACGCGGTCGCGGACAACAGGTTCGTGATCGACGCCTGCAGCGGGATCAGCAGCGAGCGGAAGGCGAGCAGGAGCAGCAGGAAGCTGAGGGCGATCACGACCAGGATCACCTTCGGCAGCTTCGAGGTGATCAGCGCGGCGAGATCGACGTTGCCGGCGGTCGTACCCCCGACGTCGGCGACCATGCCCGACGAGAGCGCCGGTGGGATCGTGTCGTCCCGCAGCTGCTGCACGAGGTCGGCTGTCGCGCGCGCCGCCGGACGGCTCTTGGCGATCACACTGAGGATCACCGCGTTGCCCTCCTTGTTGATCATCGGCTGGACGACGCGCTGGACGTCGGCGGGCTTCGCCAGCGCGTCCTGCAGCTTCACGATGCGCGGATCCGTGCCGCGCTCATCGCCGCCGGCCTTCGTCATCTCGGCCGTCAGCTGATCCTTGAGGGCGAGCGCCTGCTGCTGCTCAGCCTCGGCAGCGGCCTGCTGCTGCTTGAGCGAGTCGGCCTGCTTCGCCAGCGAGTCGGCCTGCTTCTGCAACACGGCCTCCTGCTTCTTCAGACTCGCGGCCTGCGCCTGCAGCGACGCCGCCTGCTTCTCGATCGATGCAGCCTCAGCCGCAACGAGGTTCGCCTTCGCGGTCACCTTGGCGGCGCGCTTGGTGAAGTTCTGCTCCTGCTTGGCGAGCACCGCCGAGCGCTTCGCGATGCGCGCGGC
Organism: uncultured Actinomycetes bacterium; assembly: GCA_903960645.1. Classification (GTDB taxonomy): domain Bacteria; phylum Actinomycetota; class Thermoleophilia; order Gaiellales; family F1-60-MAGs149; genus F1-60-MAGs149. Next base: position 954 of record CAJCBN010000147.1, read on the forward strand.
CTGCGTCGTGGTCGTCGCGATCGCCTTCTCCAGCGTCGCATTGGCCTCGGTCAGGCGGGCCTGCGCCTTCAGCAGCGCGTTCTGCACCGCTGCGCTGATGCCCGGGGTGTTGGCGAGCGCCGCAGCGACCTCGGCGAGATCGGCCTGCAGCGCCGCGTGCTTCGCCTCGAGCGTTGCCTGATTCGCCGTGAGGTTCGCGACCTGCGTGTCGAGCACCTTGCGGCGGGCGCCGAGCCGCCGGGCCTCGCGCGTCAGCTGCCCCTCCTCGAAGCGCAGCCCCGCTTCGGACTTGCGCACACCGACGGCCTCCCGGGCCAGCGCCTCGGACTCCGCCGCCAGCGTCGCGGACTGCGACTTGAGTGCATTGGCCTGCTGCTCGAGCTTCGTCTGCTGGGCCTTGAGCGCGTTGGCCTGCGCCGTCAGCGTCTTCTGCTGCTCCTCAAGGCTGGTCTGCATCGCCTGGGCCTGGTTGTACTGCTTGGTGTACTCCGCGCTCGCCTTCGCCACCGGATCGAGCGTGACGGCGACTACGAGCGGGCCGTTGTAGCCGGCCCCGAAACCGTCCGAGATCATGTCGAAGGCCTGACGCTCGGTCGTCTTGAGTGCCGTCGTGCCGATGTCCTCCTGCCCGAGCACCAGCGTGAAGACGGGGATGATCATCACCGCCAGCGCCGCCAGGGCGATCACGCACGAGCGCACCGGATGATCGACGACCGAGTTCGCCCAGTGCCCCCACATGCCGAGCTTCGCCGGCGTCTTCGGCGGGCGGCTGATAAGCGGAATGCGACCACGGTTGATGCTGTCGCCGAGCACCGCGAGGATTGCGGGCAGCAGCGTGAGTCCGGCGAGGACGGCCGTGAAGACGCCGACGGCGCAGGCGTAGCCGAGTGCAGTGATGAAGGGGATCTGCGCGACGGCCAGCGCGAGGAGTGCGACGATCACGGTGCTGCCGGCAAACAGGACGGCACCACCACTCGTCGCGAGCATCTCTGGAATCGACTGGCGGGCATGCAGGCCGTGCTCGCGCATCAGCTGGCGATGCTTGGTGACGAGGAACAGCGCGTAGTCGATGCCGACCCCGAGGCCGATCATCGTGGCGAGCGTCGGCCCGATCGACGGGATGCTGGTGAGGTGCCCCATCAGGCCGATCAGCGTGGAGCCGACGAGCAGTCCGAACACCGCGGTCAGGATCGGCAGGCCCATCGCGACCAGCGTCGTGAAGGTGAACGCGAGGATGATCATCGCCGCGAGCAGGCCGATCAGCTCGCTCGACTCGGTGCTCTGCGTGCCGAGTGTCGAGCCGACCACGCCGCCGACGTCGACCTTCATCCCGGCGGCGCGCCCCTCCTTCACCCCCACGTCGAAGACGCTCTGCGCCGTCGCCTCGCTGAGCGTGCCGCTGCTGACGTCGAGCAGCACGGGGATGAACGCGTAGTGGCCGTCCTTGCTGACGAGGCCGGCCGCCGAGTTCGCGAACGGGTCCGTCACCGAGTAGACGTGCTTCACCTTCTTCAGCGCGTTGTAGGTGTCGGTGATTGCCTTCTGGTTCTTGCCGCCGTCCTGGACCTTGCCCTCCGAGTAGAAGACGACAGGGCTGCTGCCGTTCTGCTGCGGCGGGAAGTACTCCGTCAGGAGGTCGGTGGCCGCCTGGCTGCCCGTGCCCGGCAGCGAGAGGTTGTTGTTGGTCAGCGCGCCGACCCGGCCGATCACCAGCGAGCCGGCGATGATCGCGACGACCCAGAGGATGATCACGAGCCAGCGGTAGCGGACGCAGACGTGCCCGAGCGCGTGGAGCATGCGTCCTAGCACTGAGCGCTCATCCTGACCACGATCTCCCCGGTCCCGTCCGTACGCGACAGAACATGTGTGAAGAGGAGTCTATCCCGAAGTCGATCTCGGTCGTACGCCGTACCGAGCGGCTGCTACGCGATGCTGAGCCCGGCCTCGCGCAGCGCGTCCGCGAAGGGCGCGGCCAGGCCGATGGTGAACGGCCCGAAGATGCCGTAGACCGCGGAGGCCTCGTCGTAGCGCATCTCGTAGACGATGTCCTTGATTGCTTTCGGGTCGTCGGCGAAGAGCGTCACCTGCCACTCCCAGTCGGACAGGCCCGTGGCGGCGGTGATCATCTGCGAGACGCGTCCGCGGAAGGTGGCGCCGAGGCGGCCGTGGCCGCCCATCAGACGGCGGCGTTCCTCAAAGTCCTGGGCGTACCAGTTGGCGCCGACCTCGCGGCTCTTGCTCATCGGGTAGATGCAGACGAGGCGCGTGTCGGGCAGGTCGCGCGGGTGGAGGCGGCCCTCACGGAGCTCCGCGACGTTCGGGTTGTCCGGATTGATGTACTCGCTGGCCTCCGTGATCGAGACCATGCTCTTCTCCGGCACCTCGACGAGGACCTCGCCGAGCTCGGTGCGCATGAGCTCGCGATGGAGGCGGTGCACGCGCGCCAGGTCGGGATGCACGAGGATCAGGCCGAAGTCGGCGCCCGCGCCCACCGCGCTGAAGCTGATGACCTGCGCGTCCGGCTCGGCTTCGAACGCCGCAACCAGCTCGCAGGCCTCATCGATGTCGAGCTCGAGCGAGCGATCGCCATCGATCTCGAAGACAAGATGCAGGACCGCCCAGCCCTCGGAGGGGATGGCGGGGGATTCGGCGATGCGCGGCATGGGTGCAGGGTAGCGGGGCATCGGGGCCGGAGCCGCGGAGACGGCCGCGGGCCACGATGCTCGCGACGGTGGGTCGCTACTTGCCGAGCAGTTGCTTCATCTCGGCGATCTCGGCGGCCTGCGACTTCTCGATGGCGGCCGAGAGGTTCTGCACGCGCGGGTCATCGCCGCGGGTGTCGATATGCAAGGCCATCATCAGCGCGCCATCGTGGTGCAGGATCATGCCCTCGAGCCAGAGTCGGTCGAACGCGGCGCCCTTCGCATCGGCAAGGGCGGTCATGTCGGCGGCGGACATCATCCCCATCGCGTCGTGATCCACGTTGCCGTCGTCCATCTGGCCGTCGACGGGTTCGGCGCCCCACTCCTCCAGCCACGCGTTCATGTCGGAGATCTCGGCGGCCTGCGCGGTCTTGATGCGCGTCGCGAGATCCTGCACGGCGGGACTCGCCTCGTGCATTGGGTCGAGCGCGAGATCGGCCATCTCCACGGCCTGCTGGTGGTGCGGGATCATCTCCTGCGTGAACTTCACATCGGCCTCGCGACCCGTGCCCATCTGACCGGCATCGTGGGTCGTGCCCATGTCGTCATGCCCCATGTCGTTGTGTGTCGAACCGCTTCCACAACCGACGGCGACGGCCGCCACGACGACGAAGGCCAGCAGTATGGAGAGCGGGCGAATGCGGCGGGCCATGGTCGCAATCTACCTGCACGGGAATGACAACGTGGGCCCGGGCCCATCCTGTCATCCCCGATAGCGCGCCGTCCCTGCCGTCCCGCACGCACAGGCGCACCGAACACCGACACGCTGCATCTCAGAGCGAACGCCAAGCGCGCCAAACTCCGACCCACCGTGCCGGTGGACGCAGCGCAACGCATGGGCTGTCAACGAAGGCGCACGGAAGACGTGTGACAAGGTGGGCCCGGGCCCAAACTGTCCTTCGTCACGCCGTTGCGCGGGCAGCGCGCCGGGTCAGACGAGCCGGCGCGCCATCGCGGCCGCGAGCACACGGATCGCGTCCAGACAGACGGATTCGTCGGAGTGCTCAGCCGGGTTGTGGCTGATGCCGTTCGGGCTGCGGGTGAAGAGCATCACGCTGGGGACGCCGCTGAGGGCCAACGTGCCCGCGTCGTGGCCGGCGTAGGACGGCAGGTCCATCGCGGAGACGCCGAGGTCGTGCGCGCAGGCGTGGAGATCGCCGATCAGGCCCGGGTCGAAGATCGCGGCGTCGTCGGTCGATTTGTGTTCGATCGCAACGTCGGGGAAGCCGTCGACGAGCGCCTGGACGACCGCGTCGCGCGTGGCGTTATCGAGCGCGCGGACGTCGAGGGTGCCGTAGACGCGCCCGGGGATGACGTTGGTACCGCCCGGCCACGGCGTCAGGCGCCCGACCGTGGCGACCGCGCCCGCGCGTGCCTCGGCCTCGCGCTGCGCGGCGAGGACGAGCTCGGCGGCGCGGACCAGCGCGTCGCGGCGACCGGCCATCGGCGTCGTGCCGGCGTGGTTGGCCTCGCCGACCACCTCCCACTCCCAGCGGCCGCGCGCCGACAGGCGCGTGGCGACGCCCAGCGAGACATCGGCGGGGTCGAGCGCAAGGCCCTGCTCGACGTGAATCTCGAAGTAGCAGCCGATCCGCCGCTGCAGGCCCGCCGCCTTGGTCGGATCCTGTGGGCCCACGTCGCGGATGCTGATGCCGTCCTTGTCGGTCGCGTCGGCGACCTCGTCGCCGAACGTACCGACCATCGTGCGCGAGCCGAAGCACGGGGTGTTGAAGCGCGAGCCCTCCTCGTCCGCAAACGAGATGACGGCGAGGCGCTCGGCGTTCGGCACGCCGGCGGCACGCAGCGCGAGCACGGCGACAAGACCACCGACCACGCCGAGCGTGCCGTCGAAGGCGCCGCCCTTCGGCACGGTGTCAAGGTGGGAACCGGTCGCGACCAGACCGTCGGCGGGTGCCTGCGGATCGGTGATCCAGAGGTTGCCGGCGGGGTCGTGCTCACAGACCATCCCGCCCGCGACGGCGGCATCGATCACGAGCTGCTCGGCGGCGCGGAGCTCATCCGTCCACGGCGCGCGGGTCCAGCCCTCCGGCGAGAAACCCTGCTCGTTGATGCCGGCAAAGAGGCGGCGATGGAGCTCGGCGTCGATCTCGATGGTCATTGCAGTCTCCCCCAGAGTGCCGAAACGCCGACGGTAAGCCACGCGTTGGCGGTCCAGACGATCGTGCCGGTGGTGAGGCCAGCGGTCACCACAGCCAGGAACCCGAGCGTGTTGCAGAACAGGCGCCGCCGCGCCCGGCCCCGGTTGCGCGTGGCCCACAGCGCCAGCAGCGCGAGCGCCAGGCAGATCACGGCGGCACCACCGAGGACGGCGAGGCCGGCGGCGGCATCGGTGCGCCCGATCGGCTTTGCGACCTCGATCCCGGAGCGCGTCAGCTGGACGCCGGCGGCCACGCCGATGCCGGCGAGCAGCACGCCAAATGCGAGCAGGATGACGCCGACGCGCAGCGCCCCGGTGCGCACACCCGGGCGCTCCTGCTCGGGCTCGGGGGCGAGCAGCGTCGGAGGGACATCCTCCATCGCGATGCGGGTCGTCGCCCGGGCGTCGTCCTCGGGGAGAATCGGCACGTCGCCGGCCAGCATGCGCGCGACGTCCTCGGCGCGCGGCCGGCGCTCAGGCGCGCGCTGCAGGAGCGAGAGGATCAGCGCCTCGGCCTCGGGCGGCAGGTCGGGCGCGAAGGCCGACGGCGGCGGCGGGTCCTCGTGCATCCGGCGCATGCCCACCTCCATGCGATCGGAGCCCTCGAACGGCAGCGACCCGGTCGCCAGCTCGTAGAGGATGCAGCCGAGCGCGTACATGTCGGCGCGCTCGGTGACGTCGAGCCCGGCGGCCTGCTCCGGGGCCCAGTACTCGGGACTGCCGACGAGCGAGCCATCGTCGGTGATGTCCGTCTCCTCGGCGCTGCGGCGCAGCACGTCGGCGAGGCCAAAGTCGGCGACGCGCAGCTGCCCGTCATCCCCGAACAGCACGTTGCCCGGCTTGAGATCCCGGTGCGTGACGCCCGCGGAGTGCGCATGCGCAATGCCGCGCGCCATCGCGAGTCCCAGCTCGGCGACCTCGGGCCAAGGCAGCGGCGCGTCCTGCACTCGCCGGACGAGCGTGCCGCCGCCGCAGTGCTCCTGCACGAGGAACGGCGCCGGCAGCGCCTCGTCAAAGTCGAGCACCTGGACGATGTTCGGATGGCGCAGCTGCGCGAGCGTGGTCGCCTCGCGTTGGAAGCGCCGCCGCGCCTCCTCGTCCGTGGCAACCCAGGGGTGCAACATCTTGACCGCGACGACGCGGTCGAGCCGGAGGTCGCGTGCGCGGAACACCTCGCCCGTGCCGCCGCGACCGAGCGACGACTCGAGACGATAACGGCCGCCGAGGTCGGTCATCGCGTCCGCCCTACGCGGCTTCGGCGCCGGGACCGAAGTCCTCGGGCAGGATCCGCAGGTCGGGCGCCGGGTCGCCGTACGGCCGGCGCTCGACGAGCGGATCGACCCGCTCGATCGCCTCGAGATGGCGCTCGAGCGAGACGCGCGCGCGGCGCATGACCTGGTCGTAGCGCGCGACGGCCTCCTGCGGGACGCATTCGCGGGCCGTCCCGCCACAATCGGGGCAGCGCAGGTCGATCTCCCAGAGGTCGTCGCCGAGCCGGCGCCACTGCACGGGCTGCATCAGCCGGGAGGGGCACGCCCGACAGCGCTCGAGGGCGGTGTCGGCGTTGCCGGTGAGCCGTTCGGAGCGATCCATCTGCGCGAAGGCTACGGCGCTGCCCGGACAGAGCCGTAGCGCTCGGCTCGACGTCGAGCGCCCGCGCCGCCGTCAGCTGCCAGCGGGCCGGGCCGGACCGGGCCCTACCCACCGTCCACGGCGTTCCGTCCCGCCACGAACGCCGCCAGCACTCCACCGGCTGCGATCGGCACGAGACCGAGCGCGCCGAATCGTCCCGCGCCGTCGCCGAGGACACCGATGCCGAGCGCCGCGGTGATCACCAGGCCGAGGGAGGCGATGGCACCGACCGTGACGGGGCCGAGCTTCGGCAGCGCCCATAGACGGGAGAGCTGGGGGACGAGGGTGCCGCCGATG